>CAZRBN010000056.1:0-8703 GCA_964598355.1 uncultured Gammaproteobacteria bacterium | reverse complement strand
TCCTATAATAACACTCGCTGCATACTTTGTAAAGATTCCAGTAGAAAATTATATGAATTGCTACCTAACCAGAAGGCAAAAGGCATATATGAGTCATGTTTACCAAGACAACTTAAACATGATTTTTAGTTATTCTTTTATGCTTCGTATTCTGTCTCGGAGGACAGCAGCTGTTTCAAAGTCTAAATTTTTTGCAGCTTGAGTCATTTCTACGCGAAGTCGTTTTATAACAGCTTCTCGTTCATCAGGCAAGAGCACATCTTTGTTTGCCATTTCTAAGACTAAGTCAATAGGTCTATTCCTCGTGGACTGTTTTTCGTCTTCATCTTCCTCGTATAGTCTGGCACGAATTGCTTTTTCAATGGCTGTTGGGGTAATGTTGTGGTCTGCATTGAATTTCATCTGGACTTCCCGTCGCCTCTCAACTTCTTTTATTGCTGCTTCCATTGATTTCGTTGTAACATCAGCATACAAAATAACTTGTGAATCAATGTTTCGTGCTGCACGTCCCATGGTCTGGATAAGGGAGGTACGAGAGCGTAAAAAGCCTTCTTTATCAGCATCCAAAATAGCAACCAAGGTAACTTCTGGTAAATCCAATCCTTCTCTGAGTAAATTAATACCTACCAGTACATCATATTCTCCGCGCCGCAGGTTATCTAAAATATCCTGTCTTTGGAGAGTCTCGATGTCTGAGTGCAAATATGCTACTTTAATTCCTCTTTCTTGCAAGTAATCAGACAGCTCTTCAGACATTCTTTTTGTGAGTGTTGTTACCAAAACCCGTTGTTTTTTCTTCACTCGCTTTTCTATCTCCTCTATGAGGTCATTAATTTGCCCTTGGGTTGGTTTTATAACTATTTCTGGGTCTACAATGCCAGTCGGACGGATAAGCTGTTCTGCAATACCTCCACTGCCTGTAGCGAGGGATAATTCATATTCATCTGGAGTTGCACTCACATAGACAGCTTGATTGACGCGTGTCATGAATTCTTCAAAACGAAGTGGTCTATTATCTAAGGCTGAGGGAAGTCGGAATCCATATTCTATCAGTGTTTCTTTTCTTGCTCTGTCTCCATTGTACATACCACGAATTTGTGGAAGGGTTATGTGAGACTCATCAACCATAACTAGCCAATCTTTAGAGCATGCTTTCATATAGTCAAGCAAACTATATGGAGCATCTCCTGGATTGCGTCCATCAAAGTAACGGGAGTAATTCTCAATGCCATTGACATAACCTACTTCTCGAATCATTTCCAAATCATAATTTGTTCGTTGTTGCAGTCTTTGTGCTTCAACAATCTTCCCTTGTGCTTTTAACTCGGCAACTCGTTTTTCCATATCGCTTCTAATTTGAGGGAACACACTATCATAACTTTGTGGGTCAGTCATAAAGTGTTTAGCAGGGTAGACAATGGTTCCATCTATCGGATCAAGTAAATCACCGGTTAATGGATCAAATTCAGAAAGGGATGCAACTTTCCCATTATTCATGTCGATACGAAGTCCTCTGTCTTGGTATGCAGGGAAGAGATCGATACTTTCACCTCGCACTCGGAATGATCCACGTTTCATCCCGTAATCATAGCGCTCGTACTGTAGATCTGCTAATCGCACCATAATATCTCGTTGCTCGATTTTCATTCCTGGTTTTAATTCCAAAACAAATTTCCCGTATTCAACAGGAGAGCCGATGTTATAAATACAAGATACAGAAGCAACAACAATAACATCTTTTCTCGTGAGTAAATTAGCTGTTGCAGAAAGTCTTAGCTTATCTATCTCTTCATTTATTTCTGATTCTTTTTCTATGTAGGTATCAGTGGTTGGAACATATGCTTCTGGTTGGTAATAATCATAGTAGGAAACAAAATAGTTAACAGAATTTTCTGGAAAGAACTCTCGAAATTCTTGGTACAACTGTCCAGCAAGCGTTTTATTGTGAGAAATAATAAGGGTTGGTTTTCTCACTTTCTCGATAACACTGGCCATGGTATACGTTTTACCACTACCGGTTACACCAAGAAGCACCTGGTGTTGGGCATCTTTTCCAATCCCTTCTACAAGATGTTTAATAGCTTGTGGCTGATCTCCAGCTGGTTTGAATTGTGATTTAAGTTTGAAATTCATATTTTTATTGTTCGAGCAAATGAAATGCGTCGAGAACTTTTCCTATATTAACACTACCTTACTTAATCTATTTTATGGATTCCCGATTAGAACGGGAATGACAATAAAAGGAGATTAAAAAAACAGAAGTAAAACCTATTTTATCACAGATACTACTGTAATTCTAATTCCCTGGGTATCCTATCTAGGCCACCTTGGAGGTGTACGTAAGGTATTTTAGAGATTGATCTAGTTACGTTGACAATTGTATATCTTTGTTCTGTTGACAATAATACTCGAATCTTCGTATAAAATAATAGTACCTATTATTGTTACAAATACACAGGTAACTGCCTATGCCAGGAGTATTATATAAAAAAGAAAGAGAAGTATTAGAATATTTAGTTCAATTCCAGAATCAATATGGATATTCTCCAACACTTTCAGAAATAGCGAAAGCAACAGGACACAAAGCTAACTCTACTGTCCACACACTTATCCGCTCATTGGTTGATAAAGGCTATATTCAAAAAGTAGAAGGGAATGCCAGAATTCTTAAAGTATTAGATCCTAAGATAGCCAATGTGATGCGAGGAAATTCTCCATCTATTGAATTGCCTCTTATGGGTTTTATTGCAGCAGGAAGACCTTTAGAGCCTCATACCGATCCAAATGCAACATTTCAAATTTCTGCTTCAATGCTTTCTGGAGAAAAAACAGCATTTGTTTTACAAGTAAAAGGAGAGTCTCTTATTGAAGATGGAATTCTTGATGGCGATTATGTGATTATTGAGAAAGAAAAAGAAGTAAGAAATGGGGATATTGTTGTTGCACTGGTAGATGACAATTTAGCAACACTCAAGAAATTTTATCGAGAGAATAATAGAGTAGTTCTAAAACCTGCAAATTCTGCAATGGAACCAATTTATCCAAATAGACTCCTTATCCAGGGTCGAGTTGTCGGTATGGTCCGCAAGTTCTCCTAATTGCAATTACTATAGTCTTATCTTATAATACTAGTATTATGACAGCAAGACCAAGACATCGCGCAGCGGGATCAGAAAGTAGAGAAAACTATGCAGATCATGCAGAGAGATTAGCGATGCTCGGGGCTTTTTTAGGTGAGGATGATACTATTTCTAATGGACAGCTTAAACCTGGACATAGGAAAGGTGAAGGACGAACATCTGCTTTTGCGGTATTGAGGGCTATAGTACGGGATCCACGTAGATTTACTCGTGAACAGAGACAAAGTGCATTGGATACATATAAAATAGTAAGAGAAGAAGAAAGATCTAAAACAAAAGAAGGATAATACTTTCTTTACAACGACGCATTTTTTTCTTACCTGTCTCTTTTATAACAGAATTTATCTTCTATAATATCTTTCTTCCACTTTTCTTTTTATCTCAGTTACTTCATCAGATCTACCCAATGTGTGAGATAAATAGAAGGATGCTTCTTTCATTCCATGGTGAAGAGACCGTCTTGTGGTAGCAACTAGATACTCATCTTGTTTTCCAAATTTATCCTCATGTGCGACTGAAAGTCGTGTAATGCGTGCCAGTCTTTTCTTGGCAAGGATATATAACTGTTGTGAAGATAATTCAAGAATACCAATAGCCATCGTAAAAGTGAGGATACAACCAAAAAAGGTTTTGTTGGGTAAGGATCAACTATGAAGATATAAAAAAACAGAGGCTACTTAAGATTTCTTCCCGAACTTTATAAGCTTAAGCTTGTGGTTAATGTACCAGAGTATTCCAACAACAATAAGTACAACAACAGCATATTGAAATTTCTTAAAGTATGGTTCCCATGAATTCCATTTGGTACCCAAGAAATATCCCATCCAAGTCAGAAATGCAGACCAAATAAAAGACCCTGCAAAAGTAAAGGCAGAGAATTTCCAAATATTCATTTCCGAAAGCCCTGCAGGAAGGGAAATAAAGGTTCGGACAACAGGAAGCAGTCTACTAAAGAATGCAATTGGACTGCCATATTTTCCAAACCACTTCACCGCTCGTACATATTCGTGTTCAGTAACTAAGATTAACTTACCATATCGTTTAATGAGATCCAATATAACACTCTCTTCCAAATAAAATCCTATTGCATATGCAATAAGAGATCCAACCAAATTACCAAACGCTCCTAAGAAGACAACAAGCCAGAAATTAAGTTGTCCACCTTGCGCTAAAAACCCAGCAAAGGGCATAGTTACTTCAGAAGGAATAGGTAAAAGTGCAGACTCAAGTGTCATTAACAAAAAGACCGCTACATAGCCTGATTGGGCGATAAGATGTATAATATAGGTGGATAAATTTGCTAGCATATGAATGGAACTTTACTGATTGTAGCAACTCCGATAGGTAACTTGCAAGACATATCTTTGCGGGCAGCTCGTACGTTGTTAACTGCAAAAATTATTGCATGTGAAGATACAAGACGGACAGGAATTCTTCTCAAAGAAATCTCCAAGCTTTTTAGCGGGTATCAGGAAGAAATAAAACCTCGCCTTTTGTCATTTTACGACCAGGTGGAGATGCAAAAGATTCCGGAAATTATTGAAATTCTTAAGACAGGTACAGATGTTGTTTTGGTATCAGATGCTGGGACTCCAGGTATTTCAGACCCTGGCTTTAAGCTCATTCGAGCATGTATTGCTGCAGGGATACGAGTAGAGTCTCTTCCTGGACCATCAAGTGTTATTACAGCACTTGTTGTCAGTGGTCTTCCCACTGACAAATTTTTCTTTGTTGGATATCCCCCCAAAAAAGAAGGACATAGAAAGGAATTTTGGAAATCACTGAAAAATGTAGACATGAAAACAACCGTTATTCTTTTTGAAGCACCACATCGAATACTTGGAACAATTGAGGAAATGACAGAAGTTTTTGGAGAAGAAAAGGAAGTTGTTTTTGCACGAGAGTTGACAAAAATCTATGAAGAAGTACTTCACTTAACATTAGACAAGGCAAAACAGCATTTTACCAAAACTCCACCAAAAGGAGAATTTGTTATCCTCTTCCATACAGACTAAAAAGCTCTTTCTACTTGAAAGCTTGGAGTTGTTGTTCGATTTGCAGCAACCTATTATATTTTATAACCCGTTCTCCTTGTACTGGGGCTCCAAATTTACAATAATCAGCACTTACTCCAACAGCAAAATCCGCAATAAACGTATCAGTAGTCTCCTGTCCGCGATGAGAAACAATAATTTTAAGTCCTGCAGCACGGGCAACTCCAACAACAGCCAGTGCTTCGATAACAGTTGCGATTTGATTTGGTTTTATCACAACACTAGTTATTGCCTTTTTCTCAAGTGCCATTTGCAGTCTGTATGGGTTGGTTGTTGTTAAATCATCTCCAACAATCATTGCAGAAGGACCAAGTGCTGCTACTGCTTGCTGCCATCCATCCCAGTCATCTTCTGCCAAGATGTCCTCTAGGTATAATATATGATATGGTTTGATAAGTTCGCTATAGTATTGAATAAGATTTTTACTGGAAAGGGTGGTTTGTTTGTCACGTATTCGATATTGCTGGTTGGAATAAAAAGTATTAGCAGATGCATCAATTCCAATAAATACATCAAATCCTAGTCTATAGTTCGTTGATTCAACTCCTTGAAGCAAAAGAGATAACGCATCTAAATTACTGTTGACATGAGGACTAAATCCTCCGATATCACCCGTAAGTGTTGAAAATCCATTGACCCTAAGTATATCCCGCAATGTTGCATAGATACCGGTACCTATTTGAAGATTTTCTGAATAGGTTTTGGAAGATGCAGGAACAATAAGTAGTTCTTGAAAATCAATAGAGTCTCCTGCATGTTTGCCTCCTTCTATCATAGTAAAAAGAGGAGTAGGAAGATTTAGTGAAGTATTTTTATCAGAAAGTAATTGGCGAAGATACAAAAAAAGAGGCATAACACTACTTAATGCTCCAGCTTTTACCACTGCTGTTGAAACAGAAAGAATAGTATTTCCACCCAGCCGTGCCTTATTTTGTGTACCGTCCATTTCTATCATAGCTTTGTCAATTTCCTGTTGCTTGGTAATCTCCATACCAGTTAATTTTGGCCCTATCACAGAATTAATGGTATTCACTGCTTTCAAAACACCCATTCCATGAAAATGCTGTGGGTCTTTATCTCGGAGCTCTACTGCTTCATATGTTCCAACTGAAATACCTGTAGGCACAGACGCAATAGCGGTCATGCCATTTTGGAGAATGACCGTTGTTTCCAATGTGGGTATCCCTTTGGAATTTAAAATTTCCCGAGCAACAATTTGTTTTATTTTAGCCATAGGCAGTTATTCGTTGAGTGTTCATGGTTCATGGAAGCTTACTGTGAACTACGAACGATGAACTATTTCTTCTCAATCATTTCCTTTTCTATTCTCGCTATGTGTTCTCTTGTCATTTCTATTGCATCTGGAGAAACTGACACACTTGTTATGCCCCAAGTAACTAGTTTTTCTAGAAGTGAAGAAGAGGATGACACAGCTTGTCCACACAAAGAAGAGGTGATTTTATACGCATGACATGTTTTGACAATTTTCTCTAATGCCCATAAAACAGCCGGATCCTGCTCATTAAATGCTGTTGCGACTTCGCTATTATCTCTATCTGTTCCAAGAATAAGCATGGTAAGATCGTTGCTTCCAATAGATATCCCATCAATACCAGCTTCTATAAATTTCTCAAGTAAAATAACATTCGATGGGATTTCGCACATCATCCATAACTTGAATGAGGGAGAGCGGTATAAATTATGAGAAGAAATGATTTTCTTAACTTCAACAAGCTCATCGACTGTTCTGACAAAGGGAAGCATCATCCAAACATTTTTCAATCCCATTTTATTACGCACCATTTTTATTGCTTCAAGCTCTAGTTCAAAAACTTCAGAGTCATGGATATATCGGTAGGCCCCTCGGTATCCCAGCATAGGATTTGGTTCGACTGGCTCAAATGCCTTACCGCCTTCAAGTGCTCTATACTCATTCGTTTTAAAGTCAGAAGCGCGATATACAACAGGACGAGGTGAAAAACTTTTACAAAATGCTGCAATACCCTCTGCCAGCTTTTCAATGTATACGTGTGATTTTTCCTCATGGATAAGTTTTTTTGGATGAACACCAATGCCGGCCATCATAAATTCTGCACGGAGTAGTCCCACTCCATCAACATTACGTGTGGCTATATTACTTGCAAATTCAGGCTCAGCCAAATTCACATATACTTTTGTTGCTGTATGGACAATGGGAGAAGTATATGTTGATTGAGTACTTTTTCCTGAAGAACCCCTGTAAATTTTCCCTGTTAATCCATTGACCGTTACGACTTCATGTTCTTTTAGAAGATGCGTTGCCTGTTGGGTCCCGACTATTGCAGGGATGCCAAGCTCACGACTGACTATTGCTGCATGGGAAGTCCGCCCTCCTTGGTCTGTAACAATAGCAACTGCTTTCTTCATTGCCGGGACAAAATCAGGATTTGTTTGCTCAGCAACCAAAACGTCTCCGAGACTTATTTTATCTAATTCATGAGCGCTTTTTACAATTTTCACTGGGCCTGAGGCTATTCCGGGACTTGCTGGATCGCCACTGAGTAAAAGCTCTAAGTGTATTTTTCCATTTTCCGTTGCTTCATTTTTTGTGTCAACTGCACTAATTGTTGTGACTGGTCGTGTCTGCACGAGATATACTTTTCCATTTTCTATAGCCCACTCACTATCTTGGGGGAAATAATAATGATGCTCTAATTTTTTACTTAACTCGGCTAATTCTTTTATGTGTGCATCACTCACTTTTTGTATACTTTGCTTGTCTGAAGGGACACTGACTTCTTTATCTTCATGACCTTTCTTAACAAGCATCACTTTTTGATTTGCAATTTTTTTCTGTGTTATTTCTAGTGTATGTTTGGTGACCTCATAATGGTCTGGAGTTACTTTTCCTCCAACAATATATTCACCAAGGCCATAAATTCCCTCAATGACAATTTTTGATTTGTCATTTGTTACTGGATCTAGTGAGAACATAATGCCTGACGCTTCAGACTCAACCATCTTTTGGACGGGGATAGCAATAGCAACTTTAAAATGGTCAAATTTCTGCTCATGTCGGTAAAAAATAGCTCGAGCGCCAAAAAGAGAAGCCCATGCTTCTTTGATTTTAAAAATTAGATTTGCTTCACCACTTACATTCAAAAATGTTTCTTGCTGACCGGCAAAGGAGGCATTGGGTAAATCTTCAGCAGTGGCTGATGAGCGTACAGCAACAAGAGGGTTTTTTAATACTCCACCTAATGTGAAATATGCTTTGAAAATTTGTCTGACCAACTCCTCAGACATGTTGCCTTTTTCAATTGCTTTCTTAATGAGACGCGAAGCTTTATCAAGTGATTGAGTATCATCGTAATTAACAGATCCTAATAGGTGATTTATTTTAATTTCTAAATTATTCTCTTTAATAAATTCTCTATATGCCTGTGCTGTAACAATAAAACCAGGGGGGACAAGAAACCCTGCTTTGATCATTTCTCCGAGATTTGCACCTTTTCCACCAACAAGTGCAA
>CAZRBN010000055.1:0-8817 GCA_964598355.1 uncultured Gammaproteobacteria bacterium | reverse complement strand
AAGCATATATCAAGAGATGGTCATAAATGTGATTCCTTAGCCGAAAAAATTATTGACGATTGGATGTACTCAAAAAATATTCTCCATCAAAGATGCATACCTTATGGACAAGATAATATGACTGCCGATTTCAAAGTTGGTAATAATTTTGTAGAATTTTTCGGTTTGAAAGGACAGTTACAATCTTATGATAAACTTATAAAACGGAAGGAACGCTTATGGAAAGTTAAGAAGTTAAAAGTAATTAAAATTTATCCAAAAGATTTATTTCCTATCAACAAACTTGATGAAATTTTTGCTAAAATAAATTTATGAAAATTTCTAAACATATTCATTCTTGTTTGCTTGTACAAGAACAAGGAAAAGTTGTACTGGTAGATCCAGGGAATTATTCTTATGAAGAAAAGGCACTGGATATACATAGATTGAATCAGCTTGATGCAATTGTTATAACGCATGAACATCCAGATCATATGTATATTCCTTGGATAAAAGAAATTCTGACAAAATTCCCACACACACCTATTGTAACTACTGAATCTGCAGTCAAACTTTTACAAGAAGAAGGTATTTCCGCAACATCTGAAGAAAATGAATTTATACAATTAGAACCTGTCCCACATGAAAGAATTTGGGTTGGTAACCCTGTACAAAATGTTAAAGCAACACTTTTTGGCACACTAACAACACCTGGAGACTCACATACCTTTCATGGCACAGCAAACATTCTTGCACTTCCTGTCCAAGCACCTTGGGGTAGTACAACACGTGCTGTAGAACTGGCACTAGAACTTAAACCAAAAGTAATCATTCCGGTCCACGATTGGATGTGGAAAGATGGATTTAGAAAAAGCATGTATCAAAGACTTAAAGATTTTCTTGCAACACAAGGTATTGATTTTAAAGCAGTAGAGACTGGAGATGTAGTAGAAGTCTAACCTTTTTTTTCTCTAACAAGACCATGTATATGTTCTGGTAAATCAGTAAACACGATAGCTGGTGTAATTTTATTCACAGGAATTTCACCTTCATTAATCTCTTTTAGCGTTGCAATAACTTGTTCTGCTATCTTTGGATTATCAGCCACTTTTTTTCTTAAATCACTAGGATACCTTGATCTTTGAGCAATTTGTACCAGATAATGGGATGTAACAGAAAGTGCTTCTACTTCTTTTTTTCCTAATACCATAAGACCTATTATGCAACAACTATAACCTTTGTCAAAGCTAAAGTTTGGGCATCATAAAAAATTCAGCAGAACTAAATGAAATACTTATCAAGAGGAAATTAGTAGTTAACAAAGTAGGAGATCTTTGCTTTTTTCTGAAGATCGCTGACAAATGTCTGTGTCTTTGTCTGCAATTGCTGTTGCTCTAATTGTTGTCTTACTTGTTTCCTCAAATCTGTGTCTGATAAATCTTTTGGTAATGTGTCTTGATTGGTATCAATATATTTTTGTACATCTTCATCGCTTACTTTTACATCTTTGCCAACCATTTTTTCAATCATTTTTTGTAGAGTAATTTGCTGGACTAATTCTTGCTTACTTAATCCTCGTGCTGCAAGTGCAGTATCAAGACTTTGTCCCTGAGCTTTTAATGCATCATCAATTTTTTTCAAATCACCATTCACGTCTGCTTGACTTACCGTAACATGTTTTTTTTCTGCTTCTTGAGAAATAAGGGTTTGGGTAATAAGGCTATTGACTGCCTGCTTACCATTTTGTTTTTCTAATTGTTGAACTACTGCAATTCTACTTATTGGTTGCCCGTTAACAACCGCTGCAATAAAGAATCCTTTACCTGCAAATGCAAGAACTGCCAAAACAACAATTGCAAGACCTACCCAAAGTCGTGGATTTCTTGCGTTAGTAGTAACTGGCATAGAAGGAGAATCACTTTCAACTGGTTTTTGTGTTACTGGATTTCTTTTAGCAGATGCTTTTTTAACTGGAGTACTTTTCTTTGGAGTATTTTTTCCTGAGTTTGTTGAACGAGTTTTCTTTGGCATAACTTGACTATTATAACACACATCAAAATCTTAGCAATAGAGAAAAATGAGCTTAAATGACACATAAAGAGTTTTTACTATAATTCTGGTCTAAACCCATATACCTATACAATTACTCCTCTTACCAAAGAAATAAGTCATTAGTACTTGCAGTCAAAAAATCATTTGATATCATAGAAAAATTCCATGAAAAACCTTCTTAACCAGCCCCTGGTTGTTATTTTTTTTACAGTTTTTGTTGATTTAATTGGGTTTGGCATTATTATTCCAATAATCCCTCTTTTATTAGCAAACCCTCGGTCTGATTTTTTTTTGCTTCCTAAAGGAATGAGTTTACAAGATGGATATATACTATTAGGTTTTCTCACAGCAATGTTTCCCCTTGGTCAATTTATCGCAACACCAATTTTAGGACAACTCTCTGATAGATTTGGTCGAAAAAAATTGCTGCTAGTATCTTTAGCCGGAACGTGCATTGCATACATTATTTTTGCCTATGGTATTCTTACAAAAAATCTGCCACTTCTTTTTATTGCTCGTGCGTTTGATGGAATTACAGGAGGTAATATTTCAATTGCACAAGCAGCAATTGCAGATATAACAACGCCAGAAAACCGTGCAAAAAACTTTGGACTCATCGGTGCAGCGTTTGGTCTTGGGTTTATTTTAGGTCCATATATCGGAGGAAAATTATCGGATCCATCAATTGTAAGCTGGTTTAATGCAACCACCCCTTTTTGGTTTGCTGCAATCTTAAGTTTTCTTAATATCGTATCAGTATTCATTTTCTTCCCAGAAACAAAAAAACAATTATCTTCTACATTACATATTACTTGGATGAAATCTATTACTAATATTCTTCGGGGATTTAGTATGAAAGAGATACGTATAATTTTTATGACAAATTTTTTCTTTCAAGCCGGTTTTACTTTTTTTACGACATTTTTCAGTGTCTATCTGATTAATAAATTTATGTTCACTCAAGGAAATATTGGAGACTTTTTTTCCTATGTTGGATTATGGGTAGCATTTACTCAAGCAGTCATTACCAGAAGTCTTGCTGGTAAAGTATCTGAGTCAACTATTTTATATGTCAGTACTTTAGGAACAGGACTTGCAATACTCCTCTATTTTTTACCAAATGTTTGGTGGCAACTCCTTTTCATAACACCATTTTTTGCCATATTCAATGGCCTTACACAAGCAAATATAGCAGGACTTATTAGTCGGTCTGTGAGTCCAGAAATTCAAGGAGAAATTTTGGGAATCAATGCAAGCATCCAAGCACTTGCTCAATCAATACCACCAATTCTTTCTGGATATATTGCTGCTACAATATCTCCAGAAGCACCAATCTTTTTTGCTGCGGTCACTATATGTGTGGGAGGACTCATATTTCTCTTCTTTTACAAATCGACCAAACCCTCCTTCCAAGAATTACCTGTCCAAAAACCTTCAGAAGAGAAAGAACATATTATTTTTGAGGCCAAAACTTGACAAGTGAGCAAGTACATCTTATACTCTTCCTGAAATGGTTCTCTCAAACAAAACAATGACGGCTATGATGATGTCTCCCTTCAGGGAGGTTTTGTCGTAGTTTAGGATTTTTAGAAATACGATAACCTCCCAACTGGGAGGTTTTTTTGTGCTATGAAACAAACACTAATGGAAAAATTACAAAAAGGTACTGTTTTGGGTGCAGAAGGATATTTATTTGAACTTGAGAGAAGAGGTTTTATAAAAGCTGGCGCATTTGTCCCCGAAGTAGTGCTAGATTATCCACAAGCAATTGAAGAGTTGCATAGAGAGTTTTTACGTGCAGGAGCAGAAGTAATGGTGGCGTTTACCTACTACGCACATAGGGAAAAATTACAGGTGATAGGACGGGAAAACGATTTAGAAGCAATGAACAGGCAAGCGCTAACCATTGCAAAAAAAGTGGCGAGAGAAGATGATGCCCTCATTGCAGGAAATATCTGTAATACATGGGTATATGATCCAAATGATAAAAAAACGGATACCATTGTCCGAGGAATGTATAAAGAACAAGTCAGATGGGCAAAAGAGGCTGGTGTTGATTTTATTATTGCAGAAACAATTGAGTATGTAGGAGAAGCACTCATTGCTTTGGATGTTATTAAACAATTTGGATATCCAGCACTCGTAACGTTTGGGGCAACGTATGAAAAAAGCAAAGATGGAATAGACTGGATAGAAGGGTGCAAAATGCTGGAAAACAAAGGCGCAGATGTTGTTGGGTTTAATTGCATTCGGGGTCCAGAAACAATGTTGCCACTTCTGAGAAAATTAAGGAAATCGGTTTCATGTTTCACAGCAGCACAGCCTGTACCGTATCACACTACTCACCAACAACCTGCATTTCAATTTCTTAAACAAAAAAATGGCACTCTTGCATTTCCTGTTAATTTGGATTCGTATCTTTGTACCCGGGAAGAAATGGCAGATTTTGCAAAAAGAGCAGAAGATATAGGGATTAATTATATTGGTATCTGTTGTGGGGCTGGACCTCATCATGTCCGATCAATGGCTGAAGGACTAGGGCGAACAGTCCCAGCCAGTAAGTATTCACCCGACATGTCCCAACATGGGTTATTGGGAAATAAAAAAATAGTCAAACAACATGAAAAGAAGTTTTTAAAACTTTGGCAATAATTGGGATTTTTAGGGAAAATACTTTTGACTGATATTGCTTCTTCTGCAAAGCAGGATTTGCAATGAAAAAGATGGGGCTTATCGCTTTGGAGACTGTTTCTTTCTTCTTGCTTTTCCGCCAGTACCAACCATTCTTCTTTGTCTGATGCGAGAATCTTGTGTAAGAAGACCTTTTGCTTTGAGTACTGATCTATTCTTTTCTCTATCTGCCAAAGAGAGCGCTCGTGAAAGACCCATTACGAGTGCCGTAAGTTGTCCTGCTTTTCCACCGCCTTCTACTTTTACCGTAACAGCATATTTGCCTAATGTATTTGTCAAAACAAGTGGTAATTGATATCGTGCTTTTGCAATAGGACCTGAGAAATAGTGCTCCACAGGAATACCATTCACAAGCATCTGGTCTTTTGTAACTGGATGCTCACCCCATGCTTGACCATCTTTTACTGCAGCATACAATCTAACGCGAGCATTTGCTTCTCGTCGTCTACCTACTGCATAAATATAATCTCGTTTTTGTGTTTTATTTGCCATATTCTAAAAATTTTTAAGTACTACTTAGTTTCTTCTTTCGTAAACTTATCCCCATATGTATGTTCCGGACCTTCAAAGACATACAGTCTCTTTAGCATTTTATCTCGTAATTTGTTTTGTGGCAACATGCCCTTTACAGCATGCATAACAATTTCTGATGGCTTTTTAAGCATTACCTCTTTAAACGTCTCTGACCTAAATCCACCTGGATACATAGAATGTCTGGAATATACCTTATCCGTTGCCTTTTTACCTGTAATTTTTACATTTTTTACATTAATAACAACAACATAATCTCCACAATCTAAATTACTGACAAAATATGGCTTACCTTTACCCATCAATTTGTGAGCAATTGCCACTGCTTGACGGCCTAATACTTTACCATTAAGATCTACCAAATGCCAATTTCTAACTATTTCTTTTTGTGATGTTGGTTTGGTTGTTTTATTCATAATTTATTTTTTTGAACTTTTCTTCTCTTTTGTTTCTTTCTTAACTGGTTTCTCTGCAGTTTTTTTAGTAGAGTTTTTCTTCTCTGTCTTTACAACTGCCTCGACTTTTTCTACATTTTTCTCTTCTGTACTTGCTTCTTGATTCTTACTTCCTGATTTTGAACTTTTTTCTACCCACTCTATAATAGCAACATTTGCATTATCTCCAAATCTTTCTCCTAATTTTACAATTCTTGTATATCCACCTGGTCTATTTGCAAAGCGAGGAGCTAAATCAGTAAGGACTTTTTCAATAGCTTTTGGAGTAAGGTATGGTTGCAGTAATGTTCGTGCTGCCTCACCTTTTACTTTTGCTTTTGTAACCAACTTCTCAACTTGGCCTTTGATTGATTTTGCCTTCTCTTCTGTTGTCTGTAAGGTTTCTTTCAAAACCAAATCATTCATAAGCCCTTTTAAAAGAGCTTTTCTCTCATTTGCATCCCTACTAAGTTTTCTTCCAAATACTTGTTTTCTCATATATTTTACCTAAAAAAATAAGCGCCCACCCGCAACCTGATTCTATCTATGCGAGCTGGTCGCTTCCTGTTTGGGTGGTCTTACGACCCAACTATTAAACGTTGAGTGAAATACCTTTTTCTGACAGCTTCTCTTCAATAATTGCGATTGATTTTGCTCCCATGTTTCTCATGGAAATAAGATCTTTTCGTGGAGTTAACAAGAGTTGTCCAATTGTTTCAATACCACCATTTCTAAGGCTGTTATAAATTCGTGTTGGAAGATCTAATTCGTCAACAGTAAGTCTTAATAAATCTTCAGAAATAGAAGATGTTGCAATAACAGGAGCTTCTACACCATCTGTTTGTGGCTCATAAACTTGTCTAAAGAAAGAAGAAAGAATTTTTGTTGTTTCATCAAGAGCTTCTTTTGGAGTAACAGACCCATTGGTCCATACTTGCAAAACAAGTTTATCCATGTTGGTTCTTCGTCCAACACGGGTTGCTTCAACTGTATAATTAACTCTCTTAACTGGTGTAAATACTGCATCAGTAAGGATCATTCCAAGTGATTCTGACTGTCTTTCTTCAGCGAGTGAATATCCATAACCTCTTTCAATAGTAATTTCTACTTCAAGCTTTGTTTTTTCCCCTGATAAATATCCCAAGTATTGATCTTTATTAACAACTTCTACTCCGTCGACTTCTTCAATATCTGCTGCTGTGACTTCTTTTTGACCTTTTGCTGTAAGAGTAACTGTTGCTGATTCTTTTGATGGAGAAAGTCTGAAACTAACATTTTTAAGATTGAGGAGAAAATCGACGACTGTTTCTTTAAGTCCTGGAACTGCTGTAAACTTATGTTTTACACCAGAAATTTTTACTGAAGTAACTGCTGCTCCTGGAATTGATGCGAGTAAAACTCGTCGAATAGCATGGCCAAGGGTATATCCATATCCTGGCTCAAGTGGCTCAACAATAAATTGAGCATATGTGTCTGAGTTGTTTTGTTCTGTTACTTTAAAATTTGCATTCATCATAATAGTAATAGGTATCTTACCATTTTTTCCAATAATATTCAACACGCAAATTTGTTTGCTTGTTAGCCACGAATTTTGCGCTTATCGTGAATAATACTCAATAATCATCTGAACATCGAATGGTACTTCGACGTCTTCTCTTTTTGGATTTCTTACTAATTTACCAACATGTCCTGTTCTTTCTAAGAAAGGAAGCATAATCTTTTCTTCTGCCATTACCTTTATAACATCTGGATTTTTTTGAATTTTTACTCCAAGCTCAACAATATCTCCTTCTCTAACAACATAAGAAGGAATAGTAAGCTTTTTACCATTTACCAAAACATGACCATGTGAAACAAATTGTCGTGCCATAAATCGTGATTTTGTAAAACCAAGTCTATAGACAAGATTATCAAGCCTTCTTTCAAGTCGGGCAATAATCTGTTCTGAGGTATCACCTTTCATTTTTTGGACATCTGCAACCATATTGGAAAATTGCTTTTCCAAAACACCATACATATTCTTTGCTTTTTGTTTTTCTCTAAGCTGAAGACCGAATTCTGAAAGTTTTCTTGCTCTTTTTGCACCATGAACTCCTGGCTTAATAGTAAGTCGCTTTTGTAGAGAAGCTGACTGTTTGTCAATCAAGTTGATTCCTTCTCGTCGTGCTAATTTATGTTTTGGTCCTGTATATCGTGCCATAAAATTATTTCGTGTGTTTACACGCGTCTTCTCTTTTTTGCTCTTGGTCCATTATGTGGCATTGGTGTAATATCTGCAATCAGCGCAATTGAAAGCCCTGCAGAGCGAATTGCCCGAAGAGCACTATCTCGTCCGGATCCTGGTCCCTTCACAAATACTTCAACAGATTTTAGTCCTTTTTCAAGAGCTTTCTTTGCTGCATCTTCTACTGCTAAGGAAGCAGCATATGGAGTTGATTTTCTTGCACCTTTAAATCCTTTAGCTCCAGAAGAACTCCAAGAAACTGTTTCTCCTTTATCATTGGTAACAGAAACTAATGTGTTATTAAAAGTAGCTGTGATAAAAATTTTACCAGAGGTACTGACAGTTACTCCACCTTTTTTCTTTTTAATTAATTTTGTGTCTTTCTTTACAGCCATTTTGTTCCTTTCTATTTCTTTGCAGTTTTTGATGCTTCAATCTTTGCTGCAACTTCTTTCTTGATAGCTCCAATGGTTAATCTCTTACCTCGTTTTGTACGGGCATTTGATTTTGTTCGTTGTCCACGTGATGGCAAATTATGCATATGTCTACTGCCTCTGTACGTACCAACTTCTTTGAGTCTTTTTACATTTCCTGTTACTTCTGCTCGTAAATCTCCTTCAAGCTTGTAAGACTCCAAAATCTTAGAAATACTTTTTTGTGCTTCCTCTGAAAGGTCTTTTACTCTTATTGCTCCATCAACGCCCGCTTTTTTTAAAACATCTTTTGCATTACTACGACCAATTCCATATAAATAGGTAAGAGAAATATCAACTCTTTTTTCATCTGGTATAGTAATTCCTGAAATTCTCATAGATTATCCTTGGCGCTGTTTGTGTCTTGGATTTTCGCAGACAACACGAAGCACTCCTTTTCGCTTAATAACTTTGCATTTTGCACATCTTGGTT
>CAZRBN010000054.1:0-9341 GCA_964598355.1 uncultured Gammaproteobacteria bacterium | reverse complement strand
TCAATTAAAAATTATTTAATAGATGACTTAGTAAATGCACAGAGCTATGATTAATTTTAGTCAAAAGTTACTGTTTTTCAAATAGATGAGCTACTAGCTTGCTAGTAAAGCTCTTGAGTTTTAGAATATCTGATGTATGAAAGTATTAGTTACAGGAGCAGCTGGTTTCATTGGTTCTAACTTAGTAAAACGTTTATTAAGTGAGAATATTGAGGTTGTTGGAGTAGACAATTTAAATAATTACTATAACCCTAGATTTAAATTAGAAAACCTCAATGCATTAAGTCAAAACTCAAAATTTTTCTTCATTAAACTTGATCTAACAGATGGCCTTCAATTAGAAAAAGCTTTTAAAAAACATACTTTTGATAAGATAATACATCTTGCTGCCTTAGCTGGAGTTAGATCTTCGATAAATGAGCCAATGCTTTATTTGAAAAATAATATTGAGAGTACTTATAATTTATTGAATTTTTGCAACATTTATAATGTTGATCATTTTATCTTTGCATCATCGTCATCTGTTTATGGGACGAATAAGGTACCCTTTTTAGAAGATCAAACAGTTAATACTCCATTAAACCCATATGCCTTAACAAAAATAACAGGTGAAAATCTATGTTTTACATTCAATAAATTGTATGGAGTTAAAACAACAGTTTTAAGGTTTTTTACTGTTTATGGACCAAGCGGTAGACCTGATATGGCTCCCTATATCTTTGTGAAATCAGCATTAAATAAAGTTCCTATATCGGTATATGGAAATGGTAATGCAACCAGAGATTTTACCTATGTAGATGATATAGTGAGTGGAATATTACTCAGTCTGCAGAAGAAATTTAACTTTGAGATTTTTAATTTAGGTGCATCAAGGCCAGTAAAATTAAAAACATTTATTAGCTTAATTCAGGATATTACAAAGGAAAAAATTGTAACCAATTTTTTTGAAACAAGAAAAGGAGAAGTGCTTGATACTTATGCAAACGTTGAAAAAGCAAAAAGAATGTTGGGATATATTCCTAAGGTAAATATAGAGTTAGGCTTAAGTCAATTTACAGAATGGTATAAGAATACGAGACTAGAGTATGAATAGAAATTGTGTCATGGCAACATAGATTCAAGAACCGTGCACTGTTTTTCAGTTAAGGCAGCCATAGACTATTAGTCTAATACAAATCATGAAGTTATGAAACGAGCTTTAATCGTTTTCTTTACCAATCTTTCGACATAATTTGCAATTGCCAATGAAGATGTCATCCCTGGAGAATCAATACCAACTAGATTAATAAAAGTTGGAAATCTTTCATCATTTTGGATTGTAAAGTCTTTAATATTTTTTTCTGGAGCCATTATTCCTGCATAATGTAATCTCAAATGTTGTTTTTTTAAATTTGGATGATAATGAGTCACTTTCGTAAAAAAATGTTCTGTATTTTTTAGTTGCTTCTTATAGTCAGTCTTAGCAACTTTAACTGTCTTTGCTGGACCTACAATTGCGACCTTTCCTAAAGAAGAATGAGATGTTAGTGTGGGTGTAATATGTACCCCTACTGTTCTTATTACCAAACCATCTTTGTAAAGTTTTAAAAATTCTTTAAGTCCAACTTTGGCTTTTTCACCATTAGTTTTATAAAGTCCATGAGGTGCTGGATATACGTTCATATTAATTTTTAAATCAGAATTATTGTCAAACTGGGCAAACTCCCCTCTACTTTGTTCGATTTTGAATTTGGAGTTTTTATTTATCATTTTTGCAACTGAATCCGAATATAAACCAGCTGAATTAATAATTAAATCAGCATTATAAAAATGTGAAGTTTTATTAGAAGATGTTTTTACAATATATTGATTAACATCAAACTTAATATCTATAACTTTAGCACCTGTTAAGAATTTTACATCATTTTTTTCACCTAACTCTTTTAATTTAGATACCAATTTACTAACGTCTACGATGCCTGAAGTCGGAAGATGTAGAGCATATAGTGCAGATATATTTGGCTCAAGTTCTTTTATTTCCTTTTCTGAAATTTTTCTTATACCTGAAACTTTATTAGCAACAGCACTTTCATAAAAGTAATCTAAATACTCCTTTTCAAGATTGTTTGTAGCAATTATTAATTTACCGACTTTTTTATATGGGACTCCTTCTTTTTCACAAAAGTCATATAGCAATTTATTACCCTCAATACACAGTTTTGCTTTTAATGGTTCTTCTTCTTTAGAATAATAAATTCCAGCATGAATGACGCCTGCATTGCGTGAAGATTGATTGAGTCCTGGTATTGTCTTATTTTTTTCTAAGACAATTACTTGTAAATCTTTATTTTTTGATAAAGTGTAAGCAATTGCACAACCTACAACACCTGCTCCTATGATACAGACTTTTTGTTTTTTTGTTGTCACGTATGTGATTATATATGGATAGATTCCCTTTAATCAACATAGATTTAAACAGTTATTAAATAAAACAACCAAGAAAATTATTTTTGAGTCTAAAACGGTTTTAGTGTAATCCACGATTTTTTCTTTTATTCTACCGACCGGTTTAAGTCAAAGTACAAGAGGACCTATATAAATTTTTAACTGCGTATTGTAATATAGTTTTTCAATATTTATAATTATGGATAAATGATATCATCAAGACAATTTACAGAATTATTAATAAGCAAAGGATATAATTTCTTCTCAGGGGTTCCTTGTTCTGTTTACCGTGCAATTATTCCATATATTGAAAATTATAAGTCAGTTATTTATACACCTACCCCAAGAGAAGATATATCTGTAGCTCTTTCAGCAGGTGCTTATCTCGGGGGCAAAAAACCTGCAGTTCTCATACAAAATACCGGGTTGGGAAATTGTCTTGATGCTCTTATAGGAATCCATGAGAATTACAAACTTCCACTGCTAATGATTATTAGCTGGCGTGGATATAAAAAGAATGACGAAAGGCAACACTGGCTTTGGGCTGAATATCAAAACTCATTACTCAAAAGTATCAAAATCCCAAAAGTCATCTTAGATAAAAAAAATCCAGAGAAAAAAATAGCTGAAGCACACGATATTAGTCAGCGATTGCAGTGTCCCGTAGCCTTAATAGTTATTAGAGGATATATCAATGAAAACGAGTGATGTAATACATGAAATAGGGAAATATATTCTAGACAAAGATGTTCTAGTTTTTGCTAATGGACGAATAGTTAGAGAAGGATATTTTTTGGGCGATAGAAATAGAAATTTCTACATGCTTCTCTCTATGGGTCATGCATCCTCTATTGGATTAGGTATTGCACTCGCTAAGCCAAATACCAAAGTGATAATAATTGACGGAGATGGTAACTTATTAATGAACTTTGGAATCTTACCTCTAATTGGACATATAAGACCAAAAAATCTTATACATATAGTACTTGATAACGAAGCATATGGAACAACAGGTGGACAAAAAACGATTTCAACCAAAAATTTATTTGAGCAAGTTGCTTTAGATTGTGGATATAAAAATGCAGCAACCGTTAATAACGTAATAAACCTCGAAAATCTCTTTAAAACTTACTATAAAAGTAATGGACCTTCATTAATTAATGCAAAGATTACAACAGAGTATCTTCATGAAGCTCCAGTATTTAACATGCTACCGACAAAGATTGCTAAGAGATTTATGGAATCATTAAAAAAATGAACGATAAAAAAATAGTTAAATTAGAAGAAAAGAGTGTTGGTAAAGGAAAGCCTATTTTTATCATTGCCGAAGCCGGTTTTAATCATAATGGTAGCCTTGATTTAGCTATGAAACTTGTTGACGCTGCAAAAGAAGCCGGTGCTGATTGTGTAAAGTTTCAAAAAAGAAAGATTCGCTGATTTTGGCTCGACTTACAGACAAGCTAGATCAAAACTTGAATTGAGCACAGATGAGTATTCTAAACTTATTAGATACTGTAAAGAAAAAGAAATAATATTTTTATGTACGCCATTTGATATACCTTCTGCTCATAAGTTAAAAAAGTTAGGAGTTAAATCATTTAAAATAGCTAGCCATTCTCTAACAAATCTTCCCCTAATTGAGTATGTTGCGAAAATGGAAATACCTACCATATTGTCAACAGGAATGTCGAATTTAGAAGAAATAGAGGAAGCTGTAGATATTTTTAGAAAATATAATACTCCCCTTATTATTAATCATTGTATTTCTTCATATCCCACCAATCCTAAAGATATTAATTTAAGTATTATTCCTCTTTACGATACACTTTTTGAATTTCCTATTGGTTACTCTGGACATGAAAGTGGAATTTCTATATCATTGGCTGCAGTCTCGATGGGAGCTGTAGCTATAGAAAGACATTTTACATTGAATAAAGATCTGCCCGGTCCCGACCACAAAATTTCCCTCAACCCAAATGAATTTAAAAAACTAGTATCAGAAATTCGCCTAATAGAAACAGCAATAGGTTTCCCCAGGAAGCAAGTTTTATTTAGTGAGCTTGTAACTGCGAGAAAATACCATTACTCAATTGTTGCAGCAGTAAATATTAAAAAAGGAAGTATTATCTCTGAAAGAATGTTAACAACAAAAAATCCAGGAATTGGTTTGCCCCCAAGATACATCAAAGATATTATTGGTAAAAAATCAGTAGTCGATATTCCTGAAGACGGATTAATTCAACTGGATATGATTGGCTAGGTTGTGAACCTATATATTATTGGAAGAGCTGAATCTGAATTTACACAGACATATGCGCCAGCTGCCAGACCGCAAACAGATTCTTCTGTTTGACAGAAATAACTTCTGCCTAGAATTAGTAGTGTTTTATTTCACTTGATATAATCGTAATATAAATAACGATAAAACGAGGTTAGAAATTGCGAGTAAACTTAAAAAAATTAGACTCGAGAAAAGATTAAAACAACCTGAGGTAGCAGAAGCTGCATGCTTGAATGCGAACTATTATGCTAAAGTTGAACGCGGAGAAGCAAAACCATCCGTTGAAACGCTCCCCCAGGGAACAAATTCTGTTTTACAAATGCCTAAAATGCATATTGATCTTACTTGGGAGCAAACAAAGACATTTATAACAGAACAAGTAAAAAAATTACTTTCTAGATAACGAAGCCTACTTCTTGTAATTTGAGAATGAGTATGAGTATCTACAGTTAAACAGAAGCTAATTCTACACTGGTTTTCCCTAAGAGTTCTGCACGAGTTACTTGTTTTACCATTCGAAGGCATTTTGTGCAAAGTCTGACTTTTTTCATAGTAGTACCAACCTTAACACGTGCAGCGTGAAGGTTTGGCTTAAAGATTTTTCTTGTTCGGTTTTTTGCATGACTAACATTATGTCCATACATAACGCCTTTTCCGCAATTCATACACATGAGTGCCATAGTTTGTCTATTTTACCATAGAAGTCTGTTCAGCTCAAGGGAGAAAAGATATGATAGAATAAAAAAGAATTTCCAATTCACAACGTACAATACTTTACCTTGGAGATTGAACCTTAGAAAGGTATTGTACATTGAAAATTACCTATGGATTTTATTATTACTCTTGTTGTCAGTCTTGTTGTCCTGCTCTTTTCAGCTATTCTGCATGAAGTGGCTCATGGACTTGTTGCCGACAGACTTGGTGACCCAACAGCCAGACTCTCAGGCAGACTTACGCTCAATCCTGTAAAGCATATTGACCCTATTATGAGTATTCTCCTTCCCCTTATGTTATTTTTCTCAGGTAGTCATATTATTTTTGGAGGAGCAAAACCTGTCCCTGTTGACCCTTTTAATTTACGAGATGGAAAAAAAGATATGGCCTTAGTATCTCTAGCCGGTCCCCTTACCAATGTATTACTTGCTATTCTTGCTGCACTCGCGTTAAAAGGATTTTCACTTATTCCCATTCAAAGTAATCTTTTTGTTGTAGTAAGTATTCTTGAAGGTATCTTACGAACAGTAGTCGAGTTAAATTTATATTTGGCAATTTTCAACCTTCTTCCTATTCCTCCTTTGGATGGATCCAAAATCTTTGCCCTGCTTTTACCAGACAGAGAAGCTGCAGCCTATTTATCATTAGGAAATATCGGCATTTTTATACTCTTTCTTTTGCTTTCTTTCCCAATAGGAGGATTTTATTTACCAAGCCTTATCAGTCAACTCTTTCAATTTTCCCTTTCTCTCCTGCATCTCTAAGCAACTGATTCCTAGGAGTAAAACAACTGAAAATAATTTTTGCAGAGAAAACCTTCGAATACCTTTCTCCACCATACAAAACATCCTTGACAAGCTCTCGGCAGTTTGCTACTTTTGAATAAGGCAATGGATACTCCATCTCAAAGCTTTATGGGAAAATATAAATTTACTATTATCAGTCTTGTTATTATCCTCGTTGCAGCCATTCCTCTTCTTCTTTTATCGAATAAAAATTCATCCAAATTATCTCAAGCAATGTTGCACGTATCACCTACTCCAACACTTGCTCCTTTCACATCCCAAAATGCTGATACCTCTCTTGAGCAAGCAGATTCATTACTGCAAAATACACTTGATCAAACAGATACTGACCTTAGCGTAGCAGCACAAGTTGACGCATCACAAGATAATACAACTGGTCTTTGACCTTGAGTGAATCGAAGGGTTTACAACTAGCATAATCTTGTATGATACAAAAAACATACAAACCTATGAGTAAAAAAAGCTTAATAATATATAGTCTTGTTACCGTTCTCGCAATGGGTGTTGCTTTCAACATTCCTGTACCTCCAGCGAATGCAGTTACTGCTACCGGACCAACGACGTTCATGCAAAAGACAGAAGCTCGCGCTTCTATTGCAGCACAACGAAATTCAGAAATGCTTTCCCGAATTATTCAACGAGCAGACCAGCTCATCGCTACCCGTCTGGGGAGCCTTCAAAAACTTCTGACAAGAATACAAGGAGATAAACGACTCTCAGATGCTGACAAAACAAATTTAACAAACGATATTCAAACAACAGTTGGTAATCTCCAAACCTTGAAAACAAAAATAGATGCAGATACTGATGAGGCAACGGCTCGCGCAGATGCAAAGTCGATTGTCACCAATTTTAGAATCTATGCTATCTATGAACCAAAAGTCCGCCTTATAACAACTATCAGTAACTTGCAAACCTCATCAAGTAATGTCAGTTCTGTTTCCGCACGAATTCAGACATTATTGAATAACCTAAAAGCGCAAGGCAAAGACACAACAGCAGCTCAAGCAGCACTCAATGATGTCAATACGCAGCTAACAGCTATTAATACGCTTCTTTCAGCAGATAGAACTCTCGTAAGTAACGTCAATACCAACACATCCGATCCTCAATCAATCTTTGTCCAGGTACGAAAAGATTTGGCAACAGTCAGAGCAGATTTCGCAAAAATTCGAAGTGATATAGCAACAATTCGAGCGACATTGAAGCTCGTTGTTAAACTATCCCCAGCTGCTGCTTCAAACTCAGCAAAATAATCCCACCTCAAACTTGACAAAATGTCTTTTGTGTTATAACATGTTATAACTATGACACAAAAACTTATTACAATTGGTAATTCAAGGGGCATCATTATTCCAAAAGAACTTTTAGATGAATTAGGCTTTACAGCTGATGAGAAATTCGCAGTGGAAGCAGATAAGACAACACAATCCCTTATCATTTCTAAAGAAGGTAACAAAAAACAATTGACAGTTTCTCCCCATTTCTTTACTATCTTAGAAAAGGTTAACAAAGAATATGGCCCAGCTCTCAAAAAACTTGCCGAACTCTAACATTATATATCTTACCTTGGATGAGCTCCTTACTATTCATACCGATCAAATAGAGCGTTATGGAGGGAGCCATGGTATAAGAGATTTAGGTTTAATTGAGTCTGCTCTTTTTCGTCCTCAGTCCACGTTTTCCGGTGAAGATCTATACCCCAATATCTTAGAAAAAGCTACAGTTTTGGTTCATTCTCTTCTGTTAAATCACGCATTTGTCGATGGCAACAAACGCACTGCTATAGCTTCCCTTTTAGTTTTCTTAGAATTAAATGGCATTTCTGTAAAGTGCACGTCAGATGAATTAGTGGATTTTGCTTTATCTGTAGAAAATAAAAAATTGGACAAAGAAAAAATAACTTCATGGCTAGAAGAACATACAGCTAAAACCTCCTCTTCTATAAAGTAAATTTGCACAGAGTTTAAAAATACACTACAATACTACTATGAATGGTGTGTGGGATTACAATCCAGAAGAACTGAAGAAATCTGAATCCGGAAGGATACTTTTGCTTGAACGCATGATTAATTTTGGACCAGATAAAGGGACAAAAATTAAATTAGCAGAAGTTAAAAAATATTGGGATAAGCTCAATCTCTTCACGCTACAAAAACGATTATTTTCACTTTTGCTATGGGGAACATACAACTTTCCACAAGAGAGCAAGAAATCGTACTGGATGAAATAAAGAAAAGTACTTTTCTCACGTCTCATTTTTATTTTACTGGTGGTACTGCACTCAGCAGTGTTTATCTTCAGCATAGAGAATCTGATGATTTGGACTTCTTCACAAAAGAAAAATTTGATACACAATCAATTTTTTCTCTCTTAGAAACCTGGAAGCAACAGCATACATTTGCCTTTACATCTCGGTTTGTTGAAGTCGTATACATCTGTAATCTCACCTTTGACAATAAGGCAACACTAAAGCTAGATTTCTCTTATTACCCCTATCATCAAATAGAAACACCACTAATAATTGATGGCCTTCACATTGATAGCATTACTGACATTGCTGTCAATAAACTGTTTACTATCTCTCAACGGAATGAAGTAAAAGATTTTGTTGATTTATATTTCCTCCTTGAAAAATTTAGCATATGGGATCTCATGCAAGGAGTTAAAGTAAAATTTGGCCTAGAAGTAGAGCCTATCCTTTTAGCATCTGACTTTCTTAAAGTAGAAGACTTTACTTACCTCCCTAAAATGATAAAACCTCTTAGCTTAGATGAATTACAAGCTTTCTTTCGAGAAGAAGCAAAAAAACTGGGCAAGCAATTTGTTGAATAAAATCTTTAGTTACATAATCTGTTTTCTTATTGACTCTCATCAACCTCAATGATATTCTGTCTCAAATGGATCCAAATTTACAAAAACTCCAAGAGCAGTCGCTCAAAATGCAGCAATCACTCCAGCAAGAAGAAGTTGTTACTGAATTGGGACAAGTCAGAGTTGTGATGAGAGGAGATCAATACGTCCGCTCCGTAAGTGTAAATGGTCAGGAATATCCTCCTCTTGCCGAAGCTTTTAATGATGCAATTCGCAAAACCCAGCAACTCGCAGCACGAAAA
>CAZRBN010000053.1:8608-9380 GCA_964598355.1 uncultured Gammaproteobacteria bacterium | reverse complement strand
GTTCTCGTCCTGGAGCCGCAGCGTCTGCTCGGCCGTCGAGAGCTCGTAGAGATCGATGCCGTCGAGCGACCAGCCGTGCGAGTCGGCGACCTGGCGGATCTCCTCTTCGGTCTCGGAGAGGGTGACGTAGAGGACGCGTTCGCCGGCGCGTCTGCCTTCCATCAGGAACTGCAAGGCGAGCGTCGTCTTGCCGGAGCCCGGTTCGCCCTTGAGGAGGTAGACGCGATTCTTCGGCAAGCCTCCGCCGAGCACGTCGTCGAGACCGGAGACGCCGGTCTTGTCGCGACGAAGCTCGGCCACCGTCGTGCGCGATGTGGCCATGATTCTTTCGTAGAACGCGACGCCGAGGTCGTCGACGACGAAAGCAACCGGGCTGAAGCATCGCCGACGACCTCAGCGGTAGTCGGCTCTGGCGCGCACTACTGGCGTTCCGGAGGTTCGACGGGCTGCGGCTGCTGCGGCTCGGGCTGCGGCCGAGGCTCGGACTGGGGCTGCGCCTCGGCGGCGCCCACGCTGCGCATGGCGCGCTGGAGGTTCGCGATGTCGCGCTCGATCGGGCGCGTGTCCTTGCCCCCCGCGGCGAGATCGCCCATCAGCCGATCGCGAGACAGCGTCAGGTCCACGAGCTGGGTGGCGAGCGCCAACAGCCCGCAGGCGGATTTTCCCATTCAGAATCTCCCGTTCGCCGTGTTGCGCCGCGCCGGAACGAGCGAGGTGTGGCGTTGTGCCGTCGGCATCGGCGACCAGGCTTTCGATCTGCGTGCTGCCGGGC
>CAZRBN010000053.1:0-8598 GCA_964598355.1 uncultured Gammaproteobacteria bacterium | reverse complement strand
GCCCATCAGCCGATCGCGAGACATCGTCAGGTCCACGATCTGGGTGGCGAGCGCGTCTCGCTGGTGCATGTCGGTGATCTCGTCGCGGCTGGTCCGCAGGTCCTGCAGCTGCACCTCCGACGCGAGCAGGACCGACCGCGCGCGATCCTGCACGCTCGCGGCGGCGCGCTCCTGCGACAGCGCGGCCTTGGTGGCAGCCTCGTTGTTCTCGTTCGAGCACCCCAGCGCCGGGACGGCAGCCACGGCTACGGCGGCGGCCGCGGCCGCGCAACGGACGATGTGAATGAGTCTCATGACGGACCTCCGCGAAGAGGGAGGCAACCGGCGGACCGGGGCTCCCCTCGCGCGTCGCGCGCGGCTCACCTCGTGTCGAGCGTCTCCCGGACCTTGCGCAGCAGAGCCTCGGGCGTGAAGGGTTTCTGCAGGAACGACACGTCCGAGTCGAGGACCCCGTGGTGCACGATGGAGTTCTCGGTGTAGCCGGACACGAAGAGCACGCGCATGCCGGGCCGCAGCGCCAGGATGCGATCGGCCACCTGGCGACCGCTCAGGCGCGGCATCACCACGTCGGTGAGCAGCAAGTGGATCCTGGCCGTGTGCTGCTCGGCGATGAGCAGCGCCTCGCCGCCGTTCTGCGCCTCGAGCACGTGGTAGCCGTGGCGGCGCAGGATCGCGCGGACGCTCGAGCGCACCTGGTCGTCGTCCTCGACGACGAGCACCGTCTCGTTGCCCAGCAGGGTCGCGGGCGCCGGCGGAGGCGTCGAGGTGGCCACGGTCTGGTCGCCGTCGACGACGGGGAAGTACAGCTTCAACGTCGTGCCCTTGCCGGGCTCGCTGTACACCCAGATGTTCCCGCCGCTCTGCTTGACGATGCCGTACACCGTCGAGAGCCCGAGCCCGGTTCCCCGCCCCTTCTCCTTCGTCGTGAAGAAGGGCTCGAAGATGCGGTCGCGCGTGGCCGCGTCCATCCCCACGCCCGAGTCGGTGACGGCGACGAGCACGTAACGCCCCGGGACGACGCCGAGGTGCAACTCTGCGTACGTGGCGTCGAGGGTGACGCCTGCCGTCTCGATCGTCAGCTTGCCGCCCGCGGGCATGGCGTCGCGCGCGTTCACCCCGAGGTTCAGGAGGATCTGTTCGAGCTGCCCGGGGTCCACGAGGATGCACCCCGGATCCCTCGCGAGCAGCAGCGACAGCTCGATGTCCTCGCCGAGGATCCGGCCAAGCATGCGCGCCATTCCCTGGATGACGCTGTTGGGATTCAACGCGACGGGCTGCAGGATCTGTTGCCGGCTGAATGCGAGGAGCTGGCGCGTCAGCTCTGCGGCGCGCGTGGCTGCCTTCCGGACCTCCTTGAGGTCGTCGCGCAGCGGGTCCCCGTCCTTCAGGGGCGCGAGCACCAGGTCGGTGTACGTGACGATGACGGAGAGCAGGTTGTTGAAGTCGTGCGCGATGCCGCCGGCGAGCTTGCCGATGGCCTCCATCTTCTGCACCTGCCGGAGCTGCTCCTCGGAGCGGCGGACCGCTCCCTCGGCCGCCCGCCGGACCGTGAGGTCGTGCGCGATCTTCGACACGCCGACGACCCGACCGCTCGCGTCCTTGACGGGCGAGACGGTGAGGGACACCTCGACGCACGAGCCGTCCTTTCGCCGGCGCAGGGTCTCGAAGTGCTCGACGCGCTCGCCGGAACGGATGCGACGCAGGATCTCGTCCTCCTCGTGCTCCTTCTCGGGCGGCAGGAGGATGCGGATGTTGCGGCCGATCGCCTCGGCGGCGCCGTAGCCGAACTGCGCCTCGGCGGCGCGGTTCCAGCTCGTGATGCGACCGTCGAGGTCCGTGCTCACGATCGCGTCGTGGGTGGACTCCACGATGGCCGCGAGCAGGTTGGCTTGGATCTCGTCGGTCATCGGCGCGACCGGCTGAGTCTAGGACAACGGGCCTGGCGCACCGAAACAAAGGCGGCTGGCGTTGACTCTCAACGGTCAGGAATGAATCGCGCATGGCGCCATCCGGAGAGGCATGGCTCCCGCGGAGTTGGCGCGGCTCATCCGAGAGCGAAAGCAGGCCATCCTGACACGCTGGGAGCAGCAGGTGCGAACCGCGGGGGTCGCACGGGGGTTGTCACGTCCGGCGCTGATCGACTCGATGCCTCGACTCATCGACGAGCTCGCGCACGCGGCGGAGCCGAGCGGGTCGGAGGTCGAGGTCGGCACGACGACGATCGAGCACGCCCAGCAGCGCCTCGAGCTGGGCTACGAGCTCGGCCAGCTGCACGCGGAGTACGAAGCGCTCAGGTTGGCGCGGGCCGAAGAGCTCCATGCGTGCGGCGAGAAGGGGACGCTGTCCGACTGGATCCCGCTCAATCGCCTCATCGCGTCCTCGGTCGCCGACGTGACGCACCGCTTCGCGCGCGCGCGCGAGCGGAAGCTTCGCGCGCTCGAGCGTATCTCCACGGACGCGATCCAGGCGGACGACCTGGAGCAGATGCTCCAGCGGGCCATCGACGTGCTGTCCGAGGTGGTCCCGGAGGTGGACGAAGTCACCATCTTGCTCCGGGAGGGCAACGCGCTGCACGTACGCGCTTCGCGCGGGTTGCAGGAGGAGATCGCGCGCAGCTTCACGCTGGCGATCGGGGAGGGATTCGCCGGCACCATCGCGGCGACGCGCGAGCCGCTGCTCCTGCACGACGCCGGCCATGACCCGCTCGTGAAGAGCGACGTCATCCGCGAGCTGGGGCTGCGCGCGATGTACGGCATCCCTCTCCTGGACGGCGGCGAGGTCGTGGGCGTGGCGCACATGGGATCCCGGCTCGCGTACGACTTCCAGCAGGAGGACATGATCCTGTTCCGCAGCATCGCGAATCGCGTCGGCGCGTTCATCGCTGCGCGACGCGTGCACGAGCGCGAGCGGGCCATCGACGCGCTTCGTGACCGGTTCATCGGCATGCTCGCCCACGACCTGAGGCAACCCATCAACGCGATCTCCACGTCGGTCCGCGTCCTCCTCAAGGGGAACCTCGACACCCCCGGCCGGCGTGCCGCCGAGCGGATCGATCGGGCGACCGGGCGCATGTCGCGGCTGGTGGGGGACGTCCTGGACTTCACCCGAGCGCGGTTGGCGGGCGGCATCCCTCTGAACGTGGTCCCGACGGACCTCGCCGAATGCGTGCACGGCGCGATCGAGGAGTGTCGGCTCGCCCATCCCGATCGGACGATCGAGTTCCGGCAGCAGATCCACTCGCCGGTGTTCTGCGATTCCGATCGGATCGCCCAGTGCATTGCGAACCTGGTAGGAAACGCGCTCGAGCACGGAGACCCCGCCAAACCGGTCGACGTCTCGGTGACCGAGCGAGGCGACGACGCGATCGTCTCGGTGCACAACGAGGGTGCGCCGATACCGGCGGAGCTCCTGCCGCACCTCTTCGAGCCCTTCAGGCGCGGCGCGGGGAACGGCGGATCGTCCGGTGGGCTCGGCCTGGGGCTCTACATCGCCAACGCGATCGTCGTGGCCCACGGAGGCGGCATCGAGGTGCGCTCGGACGCGGCCGGCGGCACGCGCTTCAACGTGCGGCTGCCCAAGCGAGGTCCGCAGGGCGACGGGTAGTCAGTCAGCGCTCGACCACGACCATGCGCATCTTGCCCGACGGCCCGGGAAGGATCGCGTCCACGTACTCGAGCGTCACCTTTCTTCCGCGGAGGTAGCGCTCCAGCGTCTGCACCTTCGGCTGCATGCGCTCGGAAGACCAGTCGCGGCCCTTCACGACCTGGAGGACTACTTCGCCGTCGAGTCGCTGGACACACCGGACCTGCCGGGCCACCTCGGCGTCCACGTCGAGGAAGAGCGGAGGGACGAGCATCCCGGGCACCGGGTTGCCGTCACCGTCGGTCATCGTGTCGGTGTGCCTGCCGTCCACGTGCGCGAGCTTCCGCAACCCGCGCCCGCAGGAACAGGGACGCTCTGGCGACATGCGCGCGAGGTCCCCGTTTGCGTACCGGATGAGCGGCATGCCGTAGTTGTGGAGATCGGTGACGAGGACGTCTCCGGATTCACCCGCGGGCACGGGCGAGCCGGAGCGAGCGACCTCGAGCAAGATGTTCTCCTCCATGAGGTGCATCCCGTCGTGCGCCTCGCACTCGCACGCGATGAGCATGGTCTCTCGCGAGCCGTACGTCTCGAAGACGTGCGGCCCGAATGCGCGCGCGAGCACCGCGCGGTCCGAAGGCAGCACGGGCTCGGCGCCGCAGAGCACCGTGACGTCCCCCCAGTCGCGCTGGTTGCGGTCGAGCACCCAGCGGGCGAACTGCGCGCACGACTGCGTGTAGCAGACGATGAACGCCGGGCGGTGCCTCCGCAGGACCTTCAGGACGTAGCGGCGCGCCTCCTCGTCCTGACGGATCGAGTCGACGTAGATCTCGCGCTTGAGCGCGCGATCGATGCGCAGCTTGAGCCCACGCGCGCCCGGCGGGAACTCGTGGAGTCTCGCCCAGAAGTGCACCGTGGGGAGGCCCGGCCGGTAGCCGGCCCACGCGTAGCTGCGCAGCTTCACCGCCTGCCGCCAGCACTCGCTCTCTTGCGAGTACTCGAACCGCAGCGGGGCGCCGGTCGATCCGCTCGTCGCCTTCTTCAGGTTCGTGGGCGCGAGTTGCGGGTCCACCAGGTCGGCGTAGCGCTCGCGGATGATGTCTCGCGTCAGCACCGGAAGCGCGGCGAGATCCTCGCGCCGCGTCACGTCGCGCGGATCGAATCCGAGGCGACCGAACGTCTCGCGCCAGTACGGGATGCGGACCCCGGCGTGGGTGAGCAGGGCCTGGAGCGCGGCGACCTGCTGGCGCTCGATCTCCTCGGGACGTGCCCACTGCGTCTGGTCGAGCCAGGCCAGGTGATGCAGGGTCTTTCGACCGCGGGCCACGCGCTCCCAGGCAGGCCAGAGGACGCCGCCGTAAATCTGCGCGTACGCGCGCGCGCCGAACCGCGATGGTGGCGGACGCGACAGCGATGGAGTGACCGTGGCGCGCTCGCTCTCGGGGGCGGGCGGGGTGGGGATCGGCGGCGCAAAGACGGGGGTGGGCGTGGCCACGCACGTCGCCTCAGCAACGAGCGTGCCCTTCTTTCAGCGTGGGATCGGCGGTCTCATCGACGCTCCTCGCCGTATCGCGCGAGGTAGGGGCCCACGTCCACCTTGTGCCGCAGGCGCTCGGAGGACATCGTGCGCACCTTTCCGAAGACGTCGCGCTCGGGCCACGGACGGTCGAAGAGGCCGAGCGTCCAGAAGTACCCGGTGTACGAGCTCGGGTCGCGACCGTCGAGCGACCAGCGATTCATGATCGCGATCATGGTGGCGAGCGCGGTCTGCGGCGTCCGCGACCACTCCAGGATCTTCTTGCCCCAGAGCATGCGCATGGTGTTGTGAAACCAGCCTTCGCGCCGGAGCTGCCGCTGAGCCGCGTTCCACAGCGGGTCCTGCGTCCGAGCCTCTTCGAGCTGCCGGAACGTGTACAGGTGCTCTCGCCGATCGCGCGCGTGCTCGGCGAGGGTTCGCCGCGCCCACCCGGGCAACGACCCGTAGCGGTCGTAGTCGTCCGGGCGCTTCGCGCAGTGGTTGTAGCCGAGCTCGCGCCACACCACGAGCTGCTCGAGGAACGCTTCGGCGCCCGGGCTCATGCCCCACCAGCCCGTCCGCTTGCCGGTGGCGCGCGTCGCGAGGCGCCGGACGCTCCACCGTTCTCGACGAGCTACCGCGGCGAAGACTTCGTGCACGGACAGATGGCCGAAGTGTAGGTAGGGCGAGAGGCGGCTCGTCGCGTCAGCGGAAGGATCGCCACGGCGCTCGAGGTAGCTCTCGAGGCCGTCTTTCACGAAGTGGCGGAGGGTCGCGACCGCCGCGTCGTGTCCACCGCGAACCGGGGCCACGGGGACCTCGTGATCGATGGGCAGCCGCGCGAGGGCGGCGGGATCGCCGGCGAGCAGGGCGTCGGATGCCCGTGGCCAGCGTCGCGCAATCGACGCCGGCATCGCGTAAGCGGGAATGCCGCGCGACGACGGCGTGCGCTCCGGCTCGTCGGCGACGTGGAGGGGCAGCGTCTTCTGCACGTGCCGCCGGAAGTGCGCCGCGGCGGAGAAGTCGCGGTCGGTCGCTGCCAGCGGCAGAAGGCCGTTGCCGTCCACGGCCTCGAGGCGCACGTCGAGGTGCGCAGCCGCCGCGGCGACCATGTGCGGGAGGAAGAAGCACGGGAAGTCGTCGGTGACCACGACGCACGCGCGCCGCGCGAGGGCAGCGAGCAAGCCCTTGCCCTGGTCGGCGCTCGGTTCGACGTAGGGGTGGTAGACGATGGTGGACCGCGCGAGCGCGTGCGCGTTGTCGTTCATGCCGTCGATCACGAACCGATGAAGACGGTCGGACGCCCAGGGGTAGCCGACGCGCAGCGCTTCGAGCACGACCAGCGGCTTGCCCAGCGCTCTTGCCCACGCCGCGGCCCGCTGGAGCGCGAAGTTCGAGTGCACGCGGCGCGCTGCGATCATCCAGTAGAGGACGAGCTCGCGGCCCGGCGCGATGGCCTGCCCGTTCACCGCGCGCACGCGAAGCGGAAGGGGCGAACGCTCGTGGTCGTGCCGGTGTCGCAAGTCGATCCCCGCTCGGCCAGAGTTAGCACCGCGGCTCGGACCGATGCCCGACGGGCCCGGTTGTTGCCGTTTCGAGGGACGATGGTGCTCGTTCTGGGAGCGACCGGGTTCGTCGGTCGCGCGCTCGTGCCGGCGCTGGTCCGCGCAGGCGAGCGCGTGCGGGCGGCGTCGCGGCGTGCTCCCGCTGCTCCGTCGGCAGGGCTCGATTGGGTGCCGTGCGACGTGCACGTCGAGGCCACGCTGCCGGCAGCGATGTCCGGCGTGGACTGCGTCTACTACCTCGTCCACAGCATGGGACAGGGGCAGCGCGACTTCCGGAGTCTCGAGCGCCGGAGCGCCGCGGCCGTCGCGCGCGTCGCCGCCGACTCGGGCGTTTCGCGCATCGTGTACCTGGGCGGCGTGGCACCCGCAGGCCGTCCCTCCGAGCACCTCGCCAGCCGGCTCGAGGTCGGCTCGATCCTGCGCTCGGGCCGCGTCCCCGCGCTGGAGCTTCGCGCTGCCATGATCGTGGGACCCGGAAGCACCTCGTGGCAGATCCTTCGCGACCTCGCGCTGCGTCTCCCGCTCATGGTGCTTCCGCGCTGGCTGGAGTCCGAGAGCCGCCCGATCGCGATCGCCGACGTCGTCACGGCGCTCCTGGACGCGCGCCTGCTGCCCATGGACGGGAGCGCATGGTTCGACATCCCGGGTCCCGACGTGCTCAGCGCGCGCGAGATGCTGATGATCGTCGCCGACATCGAGCACCGGCGCATCCCCTCGATGCACGTGCCCTTCCTCACGCCGCGGCTCTCGGCCGGGTGGCTCAAGCTGATCTCGCGCGCCGACTACGGCGTCGCGCGACAGCTCGTGCTCGGTCTACGAGAGGACCTCGTGCCGCGCGACGATCGCTACTGGGAGCTCACAGGTCACCCACCGCGCCTATCGTTCCGCGAGGCCGCCGAGCGAGCGTTGACGGCAGAACCGCCGCAGCCCGGCGTCGGAGGATGGCTGGCCCGGCAAGAAGAACGGGCTGTCCGGCGCTGGACCCGGGTTTGACGGGTCGGAATTTCACGACGCCGTGGACACCGTCACCTCCGCGTCGGCGTCGTTGGCGACCGCCGCGAAGTCGTTCTTCGGCGCCGGCTGCGACTGCGACGGGGCGGCGTGCGGCTCCAGGCCCATCACGCGCGCCGCGGCCGAGAACACGGGCCGGAGCACGCGCAGCGGCAGGTTCGCGGCGAGCACCTTGATCGTGACGATCGCGAGCTCGTCGCGCGCCGTGAACTGCGTGCCGGGGAAGACGAGCTCCCTGTGCAGCCGGGCCTCGTCCACCGCGGCCCGCACGCGCGCCGGGACGTGCGCCTGCCACGCGCGTGCGTCGATCGCCGTGCGAAGCTGCCACGCCGAGAGGATCGGCGGATGCGTCGTGCCGAGCAGCAGAGCAATGAGCTGCTCGGTGAGCGCCGGCGGCATCTCGCCGTCCCACGGCACGCGGCGCACGATCTCGTCCCACAGCTCGACCGCGGGGGCGTACACGACGACGTCGCGCGGATCGAACGCCGCCTCGACGCGCCGCGCATCGACGGGGGGATCCGCGGTCGCCTCGATGAGCTCCGCCTGGAACGCCACGGACCGCCGGCGCGCATCGCGCAGGGTCACCGTCGTCAGCGAGCGGGTGATCTGCTCGCGCAGGTCCCACCGCTGCTCGAACCACCGCAGGCGCTCGGTGATGGGCCATCGCTCGCAGAGCCCCTCGGCCGCCCACCAGGACACACCTGCCCCTCGAAGGAGATTGAGGGCATCTGCCATCACCTGGAGCGCCGGCCACCGGGCCAAATGATCCGCAGCCTCGCGCCGCAGCGTGTCGGCGTCGGCGCTCTCGCTCGCATGGACCAGCGGCGGCGGCGCGCAGAGGAGGGCGCCGGGATCCGGCGCGGTGAGTGGCGGCGAGACGTCCTGCGGCATTCCCCCCGGTGGTGCAGAAAGCGTGCTCGTGAG
>CAZRBN010000052.1:0-9963 GCA_964598355.1 uncultured Gammaproteobacteria bacterium | reverse complement strand
GTAAAAAAAGGAGTAAAAGTATACATAGTTACACGCGATCCAAGGGAACACGATGGGAGTATGGTACAACAGGCAGAAAGTGAGATAAAAGCACTTGAAATGATTGGAGTACAGGTTTTTCTTTGTAGAGGAAATCATCATAGGAAGATAGCTACCTTGGATAAAGAAATTCTTTGGGAAGGAAGTTTGAATATCCTATCGCGCTGTTACAGCAAAGAAATTATGAGAAGAATTCAGGGCAAACATCAGGCAAGAGAAATGTTTCACTTTTTGAAATTGCATAGGGTTATCTGATTGAGATCTCTTATTTAAAAAGTATTAGTGTATCTTTATCTGTCCATTAGATATTGCTTTAGTTGGAGGTGTAGTTTCACTCGCTCCCATTTGGTTATCATAAAGCACTGTATTTGAACTATCAGTAATCTTTACTCTCAATTTGTCTGGTGATCCAGATAGTGCACTTACTAAGAATGTATAATTTCCTGCACCATTAATTGTTCCTTTCCCATGAAGGAATGCTGTGGAACCATTGACAACTAACCAGTCATAGGATGTTGAGGTAAAGTCAAAGCCACCATTTGGAAAGGTAAACATGGTATTACCAGTTGGTGCAGTATTGGTACTTGTGTACTTTGCACTAATTCCAAAGTTTGCTGGTCCAGTGGCATTAGGAAGTACAGGCTCTGCACCAGCAGGGGAATTAATATTGCCTCCTCCTGTGACAAAGCCAGCTGAGGGATCATACACAACGACATATTGGAATATTTGTGTTTCAGTTTGAGAATCATCGTCAGTAAGGGTAATCTGAAGAGTATAGACACCAGCCTTTGTATATGTGTGAGATCCTGTTACCGTTTGTGTTCCCTCGTTCACAGTTCCATTTCCTGTTTGACCATCTCCATAATCCCAAATCGCAGTGTGAGTATCTGCTGGACCTGAGTCTGTAAAGATTACTGAAGGAGAAATAGAGCTATTTACAATTACCGGTGTTGTGGGAGCAGTAATGTTACCTAATACTGGTACTACTGGGAAGATATTCACTGTTGTGAAAGATGTACTACATGCTCCATGGTTATCACACACTTGCAGATTAACTTGCTGAGATGATGGTCCGTCCAGACTTCCAGCTTGAAAAATAGGTGCTTGTCCTTGAATAGTGAAGTTTGTTCCTCCTGTGAAATCCCATGAATATGTCAGTGTATCTCCATCTGGATCTGTCGCACTTCCTTGAAGAGGAAGGGATCCTCCTTCAGCGATGGAGTAGGGACCTCCTGCACTTGCGATTGGGAGGGCATTGATTAAAAATGTTTTTGTATTTACTGATTCAGTGACACCTACATTATCAACTGACCAGTAGGTAATGGTATGGTTTCCAAATCCTGAGATAGTAAAAGTGGATGAATATGTTTGCTGAGAACTACCATCTATCGTGTAATAGGTGTTTGCAACCGTGAATCCATTTGCTGCAACCGCTGAAAGCGTTATTTTTGTTGGGTTTTGATAATTTCCCTGACTATCTGCTGCTGGAGAAAGAGTTGCTGTGGTCACCGGACCGACATGGCTGTATTGTAGCGATATAATTTCTGTTTGGTTTGTTGAAATGGAAATATTAGTTAGAGTAAATGGGCTATAGAGTCCCCCAGTTGGGTAAGCATAAAAATTATATATACCAGGAGGTAGGCGAAGAGCTGCATTTCCAGATTGATCAGTTGGAAAATTAGAGGTTCCAATACCACTAGTATTGATAAGAGAGCAGCTTCCTGCAATTATTGTGTTGCTTCCTTTCCCAGATGCGGAAATACTTACGTTAGGAATTGCGATATTATTTGCATTTTGTACATGTACGGTAATATTTTCGTATGGAACAACAATATCATTTAAAGTCGTATTCTGAGAAAATGTTGCTCCACATGAACTAGATGCATAATGCCATCCTGGCAAGCTATTGTCAGAAATTTGTAAATCATAATTTCCCGAAGAAGATACATGCGCAGTATAATACCCATTACTATCTGTTGGTACAGAAACGTTTAAATTAGTATTTGTAGGGTTAATAAATGAAACATACATATTTGATAGTCCTGCACCTAACCCATCAACAACACGTCCTTTTACAGTAATTGTGGTAGGTAGTGTAATAACTACAGATGTCGACGTAGGATTAATGGCAATACCTGTAACGTTTGTTGAGGTGTATGTTGTGTCTGATGGACTTGCAGAAAAACTATAGATACCAGTTGGTATGTGAAGAGAAACAAGTCCTGATGAATTTGTATTCGCATAACTTATGACACCGGAATTAATAAGTGAGCACCCATTAACAGCAATAGGACTAGATGCTGTACCATTTGCTTGAACATTTACATTATTAATGCCAATACTACTGCTATTTTGCACCAGTACCGATACTTTTTGATAAGGAATTACAATATCACTAAGAACAGTATTTTGAGAAAAGGATTTTGAACATGAGTCCTGTGATACGTAGCTCCACCCGATAAGACTACTATCCGTAACTCTAAAGCTATAGGAACCGGTACTAGATACATGCGCAGTATAGTATCCATTGCTGTCTGTCTGCGTTTGAGTACTCAAACTGTTACTAGTTGTATTGTTGAAATCTATACCCATTTGGGATAGTCCAATACCTGAACTGTCAACAATTCGACCACTTACGGTAAGATTTGTTGGTAAAATAATAACAACATTATTTGTTCCGCTTGTCACAGAAACATTATTAACTGTTGCGGAACCATAAATTCCGGTTGGACCAGCTGAAAAACTGTATGTCCCAGTGGGTAATTGAAATTGCGCAATTCCTGATAAATTTGTTTGAGTATACGTTGTAATATTGTTTGCAGTAAGTGAGCACTTCGCTACGGTAATAGGACTGGAAGCCTGACCTGAGGTATTAACAGTTGTATTTGCAACTATTGTATTAGTACTATCTTGAACAAGTACATTTACTGTTTGAAAAGGAATAGCAATAGTATTCATGATCGTATCTTGTGAAAATGTCGTAGTACATGAGTTTGCAGAGTAATTCCATCCTGGAAGTCCATTTTGCACAATTTTTATATTGTAGCTTCCTGTCGTAGAAACATTTGCAGTGTAATTACCATTAGTATCTGTGGGTACACTCGTACTTAAACTGCTATTAACAGTATTGTAGAAATTAACATAAAAATTTTGTACTCCATGTCCTGCGTTGTCTACTATTTGACCTGTTACTTTAACTGTTGAGCTTATTGGAACAAGAACAAAATTGAGCGTAGTGTCACCTGTTATATTTTGTCCAAGTGCAATAGCGGAACCAAAACCACTTCCAGAAGGAGGCGTAACTTGTATATCATATGTTCCACCAGAAAGATTTGTGAATGAATAATTTCCCGAACTATTAGTTGTTGTGGGTGGAACAGCATCAGTTGTGGTACCTATATTAAATACATCTATTTTTGATGTTCCACTAATAACAGCGCCAGTATTATCAGTTACTTTCCCAGAAAGTATAAATGCGGAAGCTTTTGCTGGGGAGATTAAAAGAAATCCAAAGAGAGAAACAATAAACGGAATCAAGAGTAATTTGAAAATGTACGAAATTTTCATTTACCATTAAATGGTAACGATTATTTAGGTATTTTGTCAATGGAGTAAGAACAATGGAAAATTAATTACATAATTGTTGAAATTTCTCATAATAAATACTAGCTGTTTCAATTTGACCATTACTTTGCAGGCCGTTAGAAAGCAACAATAGACCCGAGCAATTCTGAGGGTCGATCCGTAATATTTGATTTGCAACTGTCATTTCTGGCTTTCTCCATCCTACTGTATTAAGAAAGTATCCAATATTTATCAATGAAGGAATGTTTTTATCAAAATACTGACTTGAATTGAATGTTTTCTCAGAAATACTAAAGTTTGATATTATCTCGCTATTATATACCCTTTTTTTTACGAGTATTATAAGGGCATCATCAAGATAAACTAATTGCCAATTTTTGTTTTTCAATATAGAAGTCATAAATGATTGATTTTCGGCTAAAGGATCTCCTTTATAGTCATAGATAATGGTATTAAAATGATAGATATTGTCTTCGCTTTGAAATATTTGGGGGTTTTTCTGCATTGAAAGATAGATTGTATTTGAAAATGATAAGGGGTAGGCAGCTTCACCTCTAGAGTCTATAAATACCTTCTCTTGAGGATATAGTCTATATTCGAGGTAGCCTCCCGTGTTGAAGTTATTAAAAATTGGTCCACGGAGTCTCTCCTTTAAAAAAAAATTAACACCATTTTCATATTTGGACATAATGCCTAGTCCAAAACCAAATATATTAATTGCATAATTTAGCTCAAAAATATAAACAAATATAATACATATCCATAATGCTGTGAAGAATATTTTTCTTGCTGTTGTAGAAAAGGTGGTAGATAATTTTTCAAACGAAGTAGAAAAGTTTGTGCAGAGTGGGATAAAAACAGCGTAGACATAAAGACCGATATTTCTGGCAATACTTTCAGCTAATAAAAAAAATACTATTGCAATAAGCCAATCAACCAGAGCCGCCTTTTTCCTATTCAAATAGAGTGATAAAAAAAGGAAAATTGCTGAAATTTCAAAAAGGATTATGGGAAATGGAGTAAGCCCTTCTCCTTGTATTGTAAATATGCTCTGATTTTCAGTAATGGTTCTATCTAAATTTTGTTGCAAAGTAAATGGATAAAGACCACCATTAATACCTGATGGATTAAAAAGTGTTGCCCCAGCTACGAGAATAAAAATAATTAGGAGCAATTTTGTTTTTTGTGTATTTATTGCTTTACTGCCATTTCCGGTTTCCTTTAATCTTTTAAAGAAGCTGTCTAAAAGAAAAAAGAACACAACAACAGGCCCAATAATAAAATAAATGTGCATATTCACCCATAGTAATTCCAAAAATGGTAAAAGATAAATCCATTTAGTTCTAGTGCTTTTGTACAGATAAAGAATAGCAATAAAAAGAGAGGTAAAGAGATAGCTAAACATTTCAGGTTTCACGTTAAGTCTTGTGGTAAGAAGAACAGCTAGGAGAAGAAAAGTGATGTAAATATCAGCAATACTATTAACTTTTTTATATTTTAAAGCGTAGATGATTGGAATCATAAGTGCTACTATTACAACGATCGTTGATATAACCATAAGCCCAGAGAAACCAAAAGAAATTGATATAAGATAAAAAATAACTTCGGATAACCAATTTGGGTTAATGAATGGGTAATGGGGAAATGTGTAAGAAAATAGATTTATGTTCGGAACTGTTTTTGTTTTTAGAATAACTTCTCCTATTTTTAAATAGTAACCCAAATCTACCGCAGCAGATGAGATAGGATGGAAAAATTCAATGAAAATAAATATAGGTAAAGGAATTAAAAGAATAAAAAATTTAATAAACCGTAACACAACTAAAATCATAGCATGTGTTATTGATGTTTACCAAATATCAAGAGATCTTTGTTAATTTGAATCCTTCTCATTTAGATATAAAGATAGAAGACTTTCTGAAGCTATTTTTCATGGCTGCCTACTGGGATTCGAACCCCATTTTAGATTCAAGAAATATCAATGTATGGAGATTAACGGAAATAAAGAGATTTATGGAACTCAAAATAGCTTCTGAATGAGTTTGAAAGACACTTGCGCTCCCAGAGGGATTCGAACCCCCGACCTAATCGTTAGAACCGATGTGCTCTATCCAACTGAGCTATGGGAGCATGCAGTTGTCTAAACAACGGAATCTATTATAGCATTTTTTCCTTATTTTCTCTATTCCAGTGAATAAGCTTGAGAAGTTGGTGATTGCTTGTTGAAGTCGAAGAAAAGTCTGACTTGGAGCGGGTTATGGGACTCGAACCCACGACACTCTGCTTGGAAAGCAGATGCTCTACCACTGAGCTAAACCCGCAGTAGTGGTATTATAGCAAAAATTATGCCATTTCTGAAAGTGGGAGATAAACTGTATGTTGGCAATACTGTTATAGCCGTATCTTTGAAAAATCACCTAACAAGCTCGTTAGGCACCATTTTACTCTGGAAATTTTCCTAAATTTTAGTCATCAAGAGTTTGTGCCTCAATAGATGAAAATTTCTCCGCCAAGTTAGCTCTAGCAAATGGAGCATCTTTGAAGGTTTCATAAAACATTCTTGCTTTAGCATACGTAATTTTCCAACTGCCTTTGACTCCAGATGCGTCAGAGGTTATTGTAACGGAGCCTTCATAGGCGGTTTTTAAAGCATTGAGAAGGGTAATATTAGTTGAAGACACCTCAACTGTATGATATTTCTTTCCATCCTCTTCTCCTATATACAAAGAACCTCTCGCGTCTAAAACACCAGCCATAAATGCTGGATCTCTTACAAGCTTACTATACATAGGAGACGTGGTGGTGGTTTCTCTCTTAGTGTTATAGTCCGATGCTGCTTTTTTTCTTTCGGCAAGACTCATAGCTTCCCAATTTGTTGCAATGGTAATAAAAGATGCTCTTGATGGTGCCAAGCTGCCAAGAGATTTAGCCAGCTGTATTGCCTCTTCGCCTGCAAGGTGCCACTTAGAGCTGGTTCCCCTTGTAAGTCTACGAAAATACGGCTGTCCTCCATATAAAGAAATTAGTCTATCACTTATTGATGGGTCAGATTTTGTATATTCTATTATGGGATCTGTCATAATCTCTCCAATATGAAAACGCATCGTTCCTGCGGATTCAAAAATCCCTGCAGTCCAGCGAGTTGCTTGTTTTTGGTGTAATTCTTGATTTTCTTTTTTTTGACGCTCACTCATATATGTATATAGTACCAATAATTAAGTCGATTTACAACTATAAGTCTAATTTGATCTGGGAATGTTCGAGTTTAAATTCCAACTCCAGAGTTATTTGAGGTTAAACATTGAGGATAAAATGGTTTGAAAATTGACCCAACAATCGAGCAAATTGGCAGTCTTTTTTATATACCTATTGCCTGTAGTAGTTTCACTCTTTTTCTATGAGAACACTACACGTATAACGACTAGCTTCGAGAAAATTGGTTTAGCTATGGTGTTCTTGCCACAATCTTCCAGCACGTTCTGCTAGTTTACCCGCTTTTTCCACTTGCTTATCTGTTGGACCAATTTCTGCACTATATTCTTGAAGCATTCGTAAGTAACTCTTAACGAGATAAGAAGCAAGAGGACGTCTTCCTGCTCGCCGTCTAATGAAAGAACATACTTCTCCTATGTATTCTCCACTCATATTTTCCACCCCCTCTCATCCATACTCATGTGCAGTATTATAAGCAAATAGTAGGACAATAGCAAAGATGGAAAAATTATTTAGGAGTTTGAGTTACCTTCTTCTGTTGAGATTTGAATTACTTTTAGTTTGTCTCGTAAAGCAGAGGTTTTAGACCACTGGGATGTCAGCTCATTATTTCGCTTTAGCATGTCAGCAAATCCTCGCTTTGGTGCTGTTGATGCAGCCACTTCATTAGTTGCCTGAGGTTTGGCTATGACTGTGTCATTGGATTTTGCAGCTCGCAATAAGAAAAAGATGCCAACAGATACAAGAGCAATAGAAAGCAGTAATAATAATGGATTGCTTCCTGTATCAAGGCTTTTAAGATAGAGATACATGATATAAAAGCCAGCAGCAGCTAGAAAAAGTCCTCCACATGTTTTCAGTAATACTTTACCCATTATTATTAGAATAACGAATGAAAAAATAATTTTCAACAAGACGCAAAAAGTAGATGTTGAGGTATTACTTACTTTTTTTTGGAGTTTCTTTGGTAGATACATTTATTTTTCTTATGAAAAGACCAAAGATGACAACGAATATCCCGTCAACTGCCCAGAAATATTTGCAAGGAATACTGAATATCCAAAGAGAAATAGTTCCATCAGGACATACATGTCCTTTGTTAACAAATAAGAAGATAACATAGGTAACAATGCCTATTGCCCCAGCAACAAGGATTCTGCTTGTCTTGTAGCCCTTTTTTCGAGCCCACAGATACCATGCTACTAAGACGAGGATTTCACCAAGTAACATAGGCCACCAAAGACATGCTTGGCAAACAGACTTGGTTATAGATATAGGGTCTGCTGAATCTGTTGCAGCACTAGTGGTTGCTGCTAACACTCCTGGTACGAATTCATCCGCAACTCCTGCTACTTCTCCACCTGTAGGATTTGATGAGACTTCATTTGAGAAAGGTCCTGGCTTGCAGCCATGTACAGCTTTTACAGCAAAGTAATAAATTTGTCCTCCAGAAAGACCATTGATTGTATAGGAGGTAACATTGCCAACATTTGGGTTGCCAAATTGATAATTTCCAGGTTGTGTGCCGTAGGCAACAAGATAATAGCTGACAGGATCGGATGCCTTTGTCCAAGTAAGAGTAACACTGTTTTGTCCGAGAGAAACATTGGTAATTGCTGGTGCACTGCTTGGTACTGTGTCATTACAGACAGGTGCTCCTGGATTGCCACTGCCACCATTTCCTCCCCCGCCGTTATTCCCCCCACCATTATTTTTTGGAGGATTATTTGGTGTTGAAGCGAGAGTATTAACGACGACGAGCGTTCTATTCGGCTTTTCTTCATTTAAGACAATACTTCCATCGGCATTTTCATTTCTTTGGTCAACGTCTGATTGATTTGCAGAAAAGAGTCGTGCGTCATAAGGAAATACATCACTCACTTTACTGACAACTGAAGTGAATTGGTCATTATATAAAGGAGTTTGCCATCCAGAAGCTGGTATAGTCTCTTGTCCATAATAATATGCGCCAAATGAAAGGTTAGAATAGGTAACGCATTGACTATCATTGCCAGGACTCTCCGTAAATACCTTTGTATTAAGTGTTAAAGGAGTTGTGAAGGATGATGTAGGTAATGCACCTGCTGGCCCTCCGTCAATTGGGACAGGGTTTGGGACAAAACCAGATATAGTAAATGTTGCTCCAGGAGCTTGTGATCCATCAATAACGTTACCATTTTGGTCAGAAATAGCTTTACAAATGGTGATTGATCCTGTTTGTTGAGATTCGGATGCATTAGCCTGTGAGATTGCAACAAAAAATGATAGTAAAACTATCAAGAGGGTGGGCAGGAAAGTAATAAATTTATTTACTTTCCACATAGGTTTCAATTAAGACCCATAGCATATCATGGTTTTTGTAGAAAAGCAAGCTATTTGTTAGAGTCAAAGAGGCCAAATAAGTCTTGAGTTGAGGGGTCTTTTGCCAGTCCAAGAAGTGGCTTTAGATTAAAAACTTCTTCAACAGTTTTTAACAGCGATGCGTGAGAATACGGAATGGTATTTGTATAACCCTTTTTAATAAAAGGAGACTCGATAATCATGCCAATAGAATTATTTTTTCCATTACTTTCTGACCCTTCATCCCAGGTTATAAACAATACTCCATTATTTTTAAATGTAGTCGAATTAGTAATAATTGGTACTGTCTGAGAAAGCCATGTATCTGCTTGAGCAATGGTGCCATCGTGCATATCATGTTGAAGATTAGGTGTTATAAAATTATAATTGGCAACCTTTCCAGTTGTAAGATCACTTACAAGCTCTTTCAAAGGTCTAATGTGTGTTTGACAATATTGATTAGTGCTATTTGGTGGATTTCCTGAAACATCATGAAAGTAAATAAAGGGATTATGCTTTGGAGCATAAGTGTTAATGTCATCAATTGGACAATTAGTGCCTGGTATACCTTCTTGGTACGATTTCCACGTATATCCATTCTTTTTAAGAAGAGACACTAGGTGATCGTGTGATGAAGTAGAGTTTTGAGCACTTGGTATATCATCGGTCGTAAAAGTATAGCCTGGAAAACTAATCGTACCTGCTTGCATAAAAATGTAGTTAAGCTCACTTGGATGTAATCCTCCCAAACTTTCTGGAATGTTATGGTAATTACTTGTATATGCT
>CAZRBN010000051.1:0-10333 GCA_964598355.1 uncultured Gammaproteobacteria bacterium | reverse complement strand
AAGGCATATATGTTGGAACTATATTACTACAAATATATGATGAATCTTGTGCGGTTGTTGTTATAGCTGCTGGAAGTTTACCAGCATTATCTGCTTGATATGCACCAATAGCATTTAATATTTGACTAGCATCATTTTGTCTTCGTGTATTATTTGCCTGACCAAATTGTCGAGCTGGATTAATAGCGATTAAAACGATAGCGAGTAAAATTGCGAGGATACCGATGACTACAAGAAGTTCTATGAGTGTGAAACCTTTTTGATGTCTGTTAAGTTGGGCAGTTAACATATTTTTACTTGTTTGATTGTTATCTATAATTAGAGTAAAGTATTTTGTTATTGCTTGTCAATAGGGAATTCTCCGCTTCAATTTAAGCTTCAAAATGAAATTTACAAAATCAGCCAGCTGGCTGATTTCCCTATTACGCGTGGAGGTATTTTGAGGAAAAATGGAAACTAATAGAATATTGTTAAATTGCTTGAACTTTTACTCTCACCTATAAACAATGGAATAGAAGCTTACGCCAAAAGCCTATCGTCCTTTGGATAATATAATTAGGAGCCTTTACCTCGTTATCCGTGGGGTTGGGCTAAGAATTTGTCCTGAAGTTGTCCCTTCTTTACTACCTCTCACTGTTGGAATAGCTGTTGGTGTAGATATTACAGTTGCAGGTTGCGTAACAATAATTGGCTTCGGAGTAGGCTGCATTGTAATAATAACCATAACAATAAGTACTCCTATCAGCACAACAAAGACGCCAACAAGCCCATATAGTCTAAGTGGGTTAGGTTTATTTGAATCTGGGTGTTGCTGATTAGGTTTTCCCGGATTGTTAATTTCTTCAAGAGTAATAAATGAATATTGCTTTATTGCATCAAACTTATTTGCAATAACTTCTAGGTTAAGAGTTGTTCCAATATCCGGCACTACTTTCTGTAGGAGAGGCAATGCAACAACAGCGACAGTTGAGAAATGTACTTTTTCAAATCCATGCCTGATTACCTCATACACATCTTTATTTACTGCAACCACTTTTATAGTATCCTGAAGCTTATACGTCCTGCTTAAAACCTTTTCGTATGGAACAGAATCTAAGAAGTGTTGAACATCATCATTCGCATTTCCAAGCGATTTTCCAGCCAAATCTATTTCATATGTCCCTTGAGGAGCAAAGATAATAAGCAGAGGAGCAGGTTCAACTTTATTTGCCGTAATAAACGCCTGAATGATTTGGTAAAATTTTTCCTTGTTTATTACGTCAAAATATGACAATACATCTGCTGGGATATCCATTTGCAATAACGAAGAACTATTACTTCCGTAAAAGTATCCTTTATTTGCCTCTATGTAGAAAATGCTAAATGGTTTTTTTGTCATATACTACTACTGTACAACTACTGCATTGTATTTTGCAATGCTTCTAGCAATAGTATTTGGTATTCTTCTAACAATTTATTCATTTAGCAATTTATTTCTTTTGCGTTTTAATTGATCTCCTGCCAGGATGTAACTTGCCAGCCAGTACTTCCATTTGTTTCTTGTACTTGTACTTTACGGATTGCATTCCCGTAGCTTCCTACTGATGTAATTGTGATGGTATTCCCTGTCGAACTAGCCGTTACTACTGCTTGTCCTTGTGTATACGTTGTTGTCCCACCAGTATATGGTGTAGTGGAATTAGGTGGGTATCGAAGCAGCAGAAGTAATGCATCTTCAATCCCACTCTCTGCAGCAATATAGGCAATTGTCCCCTGCTCTGCATAACTTGTTGATGATACATTCTCAAGCGTCACTATAGATGCAGCAGCAAGAAGCGTAATACCAATAATCATAAAAAAAAGTAATGTAATAAGTGCTTGCCCTTTTTGATATTGGATATTTTTATTCATATTAACGCGTGCCTACTGTTGTTTGGAAATTTTCTTGCTGATATCCTTTTTGCTCAACTGTTGTACTGGTTAAGGTAAAGGAAATGGTAATTGTATTCTTTCCACTGGTTCCAGATGTTTTCAGACGGGTAAATGAAAGATTTGAGACAGTTGTTCCGACGCTATTTAATTGCTCTGAACTTATTCCATTAGAAACCATCAATTTCTGCTGTCCCACTGGATCGGTTGAAAGACTGTAGGTATATGTTGTTCCCCCTGTTGTTGTAAATTGCAGTTGTGACCCTGCATTTGTTGTACCAAATCCTGATGGTACTGTAAACGTTTGTGCTTGACGGATTGTATATGCCATCTGGTTAAGAATATATCGTCCGTCTTGTGAAACAGCAGCCGTTGCTTGGGATTCTAGGTTAACATTAACAATAGTTCCAAAGAGTTGAACCAAGACCATGAGAAGTATTGAGAAAATCCCCATATAGAGAAGTAACTCAATCAGGGTGACTCCCTGTTGAGAATTTTTCTTAAGAAAACCCTTCAAGCTCAGGGGAAAACTATGAGCAGGATACACCCACTTAAACACAACCCTTGTAATATTCTTAAATCTTTTTCTCATGGTGAATAGTTAACAGTTACTTGATATAGAATAGGCGACATCGAGGAGTTGGTAGATTTAAGAATTGCTTTATACTTAAAACACTGTGCTGGTTGTTGATAACCTGTTACTCCAGATGCAGGAGCTAATGGTATTGCCGACCCCGTTGCAAAGGTATCAGAACTGCCGGTTGTACCATTTGGCCCGATAAATGTATAGGACGCATTCGTACAACTTCCTCCTACAGCAGGAGCAACGGCAACCTGATAAACAATTGATGTTTGTGGTGGAGTATCAGCGATTGGAAAAAAATTATTAAATGTTGCACTTGATTGCCCAAGTGGAGATGGTCCAATGGGTTGAGAAATAAATGTTCCTTGCCCACTTGTTCCTACTCCTGCTCCTCCTGGAATAATCTGAAATTCGTTACTTGAGTCATCCGTGAGAATATAAGCAAAATTATCATTGTCAGATTCAGATACACCAGCAACAGCATTAATTTTGGTAATACCAGTTGGAGACATGCCACCACAGTATTGTAGGCTAGGATAGGTATAAAATACTTGATATTGTTGGCCACCTGATCCGACAACGACGAGGTGATTTCCTGAAACAGCAATTACACCTGTTGGACTCATTCCCACACTATTTTGATAGGTATTTGCTGTACCAACAATTCTTGGATTGGTTGGATCACTTACGTCAATCATAAAAACATCAGGATGGGTTGTATCAACATATGAGGTAACCAGATATGCATACTGTCCACTATTATCAACAAAAACATCAGTTGCTCCTTGACTACTGCCTACACCAAAACTTTTTATAATCGACATGCTCGATGGATTGCTCACATTCACAATTTGCAATTGACTTGTTGTACTCGATGTCGCAATATAGGCATAATTACCAATAACAACCACTTTATTTCCTGTTCCTGCAAGAGCAATAGGGTTACCGTCTTGTGAGCGGGAACCACTCTGGCTATTTAAATTGAATGCATATAAATTTGTTCCTGCAGTAACAAATCCTGTATATCCGCCTGATGTTGTATTTGCTGCATACACGCTAATTCCTGCTTCTCCCCCCGAATCTGAAAATGTTCCTGATTGTGAATAAGGAGAGATTGTAGTCTGAACAATATCAACAGTCAAACCAGGATGATCAGATGTTAAATAGGTATTTCCACTATCTGCAAAAACACCATAGGTTTTAAAATTATTATATACACCCCCACTGGTTACTACAGGAGGTGTTGGCTGAGGCGGATCACTAATATTAATACCATCCATAGAGTCACCTGAGCGATTTCCACCGGTTGTTACAAAAGCATGACCAGCAATCGCACTAATTGCAGTAGCATATGCTTGGCCTGGAAGGTTATATTTCACTACTAAGGCATTTTGCGGTTTACACCAATCGCTAGCACCTCCACCCCCTAACATTACCTCTCCATCATATATGCTAGTTACCACTGTCCCATTATTTGTTCCTGCATTAAAATCTGCTGTTTTAGTGTCCAAATAAGAGATATTGTCATGACGGGTAACATACATAACTTGAGAAACAGATGAATTAATGGGAGTACTCCAGCTCACAGTAACTGTCACTGCTTTTGTCGAAGGATCCAAAGACGTCGAAGACGAACTACCATTTGGGTCGATACTATGTGTCGTATTATTCCGATAAACATCTGCAATGATAATTTTCCGAGTGAATCCAGAAGCTGGAGTATCACAGGAAGAGTTTTGCGGAAATGACTTTAGCTCCCATGTTGTTCCACCTGCAACTGGCTGGGGACAATATGTTCCATTTGTAATGAGCGATAACCAGGTATTATCACGAATAATCCGTACTGATTCTGCTGCCTCCCGTAAATATGCTATTGCTTGAATTCTTTCATCTTGCTGTGCTCGTCCACTACGAGTGGTAGAAAACCCGATAAGAAAAGCCGGCATAAGAATTGCAGCCATACCCATAGTTATAAGGAGTTCAATTAAAGACTGCCCTTTTTTGTTTTGAATAAAATTAAATATTTTTTCCATTTTCATACTAAATACTTTTATTGCACATTCGTCACAACACCATATCTATTTATATAGATTGTTTTTTGCTCGGCTCCATATGCATTTTTAACAGTAATCGTATATGGACCACTCACATAATTACTAAATTCTCCAGAACGCTGTGTAAAGACAACCTGTGCGTTGGGAAGATTTGTAGTAAAGGTAATATTTCCCGGGTTTATCGTGAAGTCGGTTGCATCAGCAGGATCTGATGTTCCTTGAAAAAGAATGTAGCTGTTGGCTGTAACATGAATTCCATAACTATTCGCATTCCCATTTGTATCTTGTGTTCCAATCATTGCCTTCGTTTGCTGTGTACGAATATCCGAAAGTAATTCATCTACGGTAGCTGATACTGAAGCATTATGCTGTGTTCGTAGCAAATTTATTGTCACCATTCCGAAAAGTGTTGCAATAATCCCCATGACAACAATCAACTCTACTAAGGTAAACCCTTTCGAATTCCTCAGGGTAAGGCCTTTTTCTTCTCGAAGCAGTCCCTTCATATTATCTGCCTCCTACCTGACTAATAAGACCATAAATCGGAGCAATGATAGACATCATCATTCCTCCGACAAGCAGACCAACAGTAACCAGCATAAGAGGCTCAAGAAGTGTCGTAACTGTTTTTAGCGTGTTAGACACTTGATAATCCATATAATCAGCAATATCTTGCATAGATTTTTCCAATGTACCGGTTTTTTCTCCAGCTTCAATAATTTTGATAATAATCGCAGGAAAAATAGTTTTTTTTTGTTTAAAGGCTTCAGAGAGTTTTTTCCCAGACATTATGGTTTCTTTTGCGAAGGAAATTGAATGAGAAACATCAGGACGCAAAACTACATCTTCTGAAAGTTCGAGTGCGGATGTAATAGTAATTCCTGAAGTCAACAGCAAGTACATACTTCTTGAGAATCTCGTTAAATCAATTTGTTTGACAAGTGAAGAAATAAGAGGTAAGGAGTAAATAAAATGCATAATTGCTTTGCGTTGTAATTTATACACCACAACTACACTAATACAAAAAGCAATAACGCCCAGAAAAACAGCAATTGGATTGCCTGTAATTGCTTTTGATAAAAAAATAAGAATTTTTGTAGGTAAAGGAAGATTTACTTTCAATTGTGTAAAGACTGTTGCAATTTTTGGAATAACCACAATTAAAATTACCAGCATAACAGCCATAAAAACAAAAAAAATAACAATAGGATAGGTAAGAGCCGACTTTACTTTGTCCATAAATTCCGTATCCTTTTGGATTTGATCTTTGACATCTTTTAACACAACATCCAACTTGCCTGCTTCCTCTGATGCTTTAATAATATTTACCGTAACGTTATTAAAAACATTTGGAAACCTGGCAAATGAAGAATACAATGGTTTGCCTTGCATTAAGTCTGCCCGTATTGCTTCTAATATTTTTTGTCCATTCCCTTTTGCATCTTCAAGCAAAGAGTCAATGGTTTCTAAAATCGGAATACCTGCCGTAAGCATTGTTGCCATCGTACTTATAAGACCAAGCTTTTCGTTATTAGAGAGAGAAATGTTTTCATGTGTACTAGTAGGCGTTGTCTTTTTTGCCATATATTTTTATAAAGATTCCACTTTTGTAACTCTAAGTACTTCTTCAAGGGTTGTCTGTCCTTGTTGGACTTTTGCCAATCCATCATCAAGCATTGTTGCCATTCCTTCTTCAACTGCCTTTTTGACAATCATATCCGAATCATTTTTTTCGGTAATAAGCTTGCGAATATTTTCTGTCATCTCCAATATCTCAAAAATACCAATTCTGCCACTGTAGCCAGTAAAATGACAAATCTTACATCCTTTTCCATGATAGAGAGTGATATCTGCTTTCTTGTCAAAATGTTTATTGACAATATCTTCAGGAAGATTGCTTATCACTTCACTTCGTTTGACAACGATTTTCGTTTTACAAGCTTCACAAATCTTGCGTACAAGACGTTGGGCAATAATAACGTTTACCGTAGATGCGACAAGAAACGGTTCTACTTTCATGTCCACAAGACGAGGCAATGCTGTTGCTGCATCATTGGTATGGAGTGTTGATACAACCAAATGGCCTGTCAACGCAGCATTAACTGCAATACCTGCAGTCTCAGAATCACGAATTTCTCCAACGAAAATAATATTTGGATCCTGACGAAGAATAGAACGAAGCCCTGCAGCAAAGGTGAGACTTGTTTTCGCATTTACTTGTATTTGGTTTACTCCCTGCATCCGATATTCAACAGGATCTTCGATAGTTGTAATATTTTTCTCTCGTGTGTTAAGAATTTTCAAAATCGAGTAAATACTGGTTGTTTTTCCACTTCCTGTTGGACCAGTGGATAAAATCATACCGTAAGATTTGTTCATAGCAGCGTTTACTTTTTGCAGATCTGTTTGATTCATGCCTAAATCCAGGAGCGAAAATTGTTGGAAATGAGAAGATAGCAAACGAAGAACAACCTTCTCTCCTTCCGTAAGAGGAATAATTGAGATACGCAAATCAAGATTCTCATCATCAACAAGCATACGCATTTTTCCGTCCTGCGAACTCATATGTTCATCTGTCCTGAGCCGAGATAATACTTTAATTCTTGTTGTAACACGATCATGTAATTTCTTGTCCAACACTAACACATCATGTAAAATACCATCAATTCGAAATCTAACAAGCGAATCTTTTTCTTCAGGCTCAATATGAATATCCGATGCTTTATCACGGTATGCATACGTAATAAGCATGTCGACAATTTTCTCAATCGGCGCTTCATCGGCAAGATTGGTTGTATTACTTATTTCTTCCTGTAATAATTCATCAAACTTCTGCTGCAAATCTTTTCTATACAGTTGTAATTTATCTTCTACATCTCGCTCTGTTGCATAATATGTAGACACTTTTTGTCCTGTTTTGGATGCAATCCTTTCTTGAATAAGCTTTAGTGTCGGATCGGACACGGCAAGTTTGATTCCATCTGCTCCTTTTTCAAAAGCGACTACTTTATATTTACGTGCGATCCGCTCAGGAACAATCCTGAAAACATCTTCTGGAACAGTCATCGTTTTTAAGGTGACAAAGGGGACACGAAGTGAGTCAGCAATAAGATGGCCTAAGGCCTCATCTGTTATTGCATCTTTTTCTATCGCAGCTTCTTGGAGAGAAATTCTGGAATTGGTAGCAAATGTTTCTAATTCAGCAATAGTCTTTTCATCCAAACCGCTTTGGAGTAGCAATGTTTTTAGAGACGCATCGGGCAGAAGCATATACTATTTAATAGTAACATACATAAAAAGAAATGCTAGTAGAAATAAGGAGGGTTTTCTTATAAGTATTTATTAAGCTCTTGTTTTGTAATGGGGGCTATTCCTGCTTTGTAAAACTTTAATGTTCCTGCAACTATTCCAATACCTACAGCGGTTACTATATCATTTCCTTCGCTTAGAGAATCTGCTATTGCTGCCATAGTTTCATCACCACAACCCGTCTCGTCTTTTACTGTATCATCTTGAACATTATGTGTCGGTATATACTTTTCTAAAGATTTTGAGAAAAAATATCCACCCTGTGCGCCAGAAGTAATAAAAACATTTTCTATGTCTCTCTGCAAAAATTTTTGTCCAGCTAATTTTGCACTTTCATAATCTTTTATTTCTATACCTGTCAATATTTTCGCTTCATGTTCGTTGGGTTTTATCAAAAAAATCTTCTGAGAAAGAAGCTCATCGTACTTTTTCTTCTCTTCAATTCCTCCTGGATCAAAGAGAACCTTTATTCCAAGGCTATTTGCTTTTTTCACTGCATATACTGCAGTTTCATAAGGTAATTCCAGTGTCAAAACCAGCAAGCCATTATTCTTTGCCACTGCGAGAAAAAGAGACTCTGCTTTATCAATATCTCGTGGAAGAAAGCTATTATTAATTCCCGGAATAACATATATCTGCGAACTTCCTTCGGTATCAACTGGAATGAGTGCAATTCCTGGAAATTGTTTGGTTTCTTTATAAGAAACAACATCCACGTACTCAGTATTTACTCCAACATTTTTGAGTGATTCAAGAGGTAACTTCCACAGTCCGTATGGATCTTGGGAAGTTTTTCCAATCATTGCAACATTCTTCTTACCGGAAAGCGAGGCAATCATTTGCGCTATGTTACGCGATTTTCCACCAGGACCAATATGAAGCTCACTTGCGTAGGTTAACTCGCCAGGATTTACAAGCTTCTCTGCACCTCTAGCAACAATATCTATATTTAATCCTCCAATAACAATAACAGATATATCTTTCATCCCCATATCCGCAGTATAGCAAAGAGTTTTGGTCTAGGGTAGTGTGTATTTTTGAAGCCCTCTTCTCTTCAGTGAACGTAACTTGAAGAATCGCTTAGCTGCTTTTTCGTTACCCTGAAATAGTCAAAGATGCTCCCTTAAGAGTGGCAATGAGGATAGGACATAGTTACTGAATGACAAATGTTGTTTCTTTTTCAAAGACTCCATTGGTATATACTTTTACTCGATATGCTCCAACTAAATGAGTTGCAGTCGGTTTGGCAAGACTCCATACAAAACTTGTATTAGTTGTATTTGGTTTTATAATCTTAAGAGCATTTTTGTCAAGATATTTTCCATTCAAATATCGTACATATTCTACTTTTGTCCCTACTTTTGCATTATTCAGAGTAACAGCAAGATAGATTGTTTTCGTTGTTGCTGAAAACGTACTTGTTGGAGTAACGGCATTTCCTAGTGCATCAAGAGATGAAGCAGTAACGACATTAGTAATAATTCCCAACGCTTTACTTCTTGGCAACGTTGGTTTTGGTTGCATAGTTGGTTGTTGAGTAGTTGTTTGTGGCATGGTTTTGTACGACTTTCTTACAAGCATATAAGCCCCACCAATAATGACTACTAAAATAACAACAGCAGTTATGCTATACCACATGATTTTTGGTGAAGACTTAACGGGCTGAGGGGACCGCATTAGCATTTGCTCTACTGGTTGTTGTTGATTAATTGATGATTGTACTGTATCTTCCATAAAAACTATTGATTTATATTTTGTGTTGTCCCATTATCTTGTTTGTTACCATTATTACCTGTTGTATTACTATCACAATTTACTGCTTATTGCCCATTTTTTGCATCATCCATCTTTTCCCTATCAGTTTGTGATCCAGAGTCTCCATCTTGGTTAAGATTGTCTTTTGTTTCATTCATATCCTGTCCATCAACACTTTCTTGTTCATTCTCAACTTCTCCTTGTTCATTGACTCCAATATTCTCATTATCCTTTTCATCTTTCTGATTTTGTTGTGCTTGTTGATCATTTGCTGTATTTCGTTCTCCATCTTGAACATCCTTAGCAAAATCACTTTGGATACTTGTACCAGAAGGCGCCGCTAGTGAGGGAACTCCTGAAGGAGTTGTGGAAACAGTCGTGGAAGGTATTTGAGCATGAACTACAGAAACAAGAAGGAAAAGAGCAAGAAGAGAAAGAATAGGCAGAATAGATCTTTTCATTAGCATATATGTATAGTAAGGAATAAAAATTACCTTGTCAAACATACAGTAATTAATACAGATGAGATGCTGTGACAACTTCACTTAATCTGTAGTCAGGATCCGTGGTTTTAATTTGTTCATCTGGATATACATATGAGACTTTATTTCCGGTAACTTCATAGGTAATTCGTTTTGCGAGAACACCGTTTGCGTATGTAGCAATTCGCCATTTTCCATTTCTAACATTTGAAAGCAAGTTATTAATGACCCAGTTAAAAAGA
>CAZRBN010000050.1:0-10465 GCA_964598355.1 uncultured Gammaproteobacteria bacterium | reverse complement strand
CCACCATTAGTAGGTGGCTTAGGAGGATTATTTCTTTCCCTTTCTTCTCGTTCACGTTGCTCTCGAAGTCGTTTTTCTAGTGGAGTTTCTACATGAGGAAAGGGCCCTTTACCAAGTGGCCCAAACGTTCTCCTCTTTCTTTCTGGATCTTCTTGGGGTTGTCCTCCTTCTAAGGGTTTTCTTAGACGTTCTACTGCTTCTTCTACGATTTGTTGTGGAGTTTTTATAGGTGGAAGATTATGTTCTCCACCAATCTTTTGTGGGTTTAGCATGTCAGGTGGGAGAGTTATACCAGGGATGTACCAGCCTTCAGGAATTTTCCCAGTAGTGCGAATTATTTCTTCCACCTCTCTTGGAGTTAGTTCATTTTTTTCTTCAGGTCTCTCTGCTTGATCGTCTTTCTTTGGTTTGTCATTCTCTACCATATAACCTATATTATATATTTTGTGGCAAGAAGGCAAGGAAGAAAATGGTAAGAGCTATCTTTACAAGTGCCCCTTATAAGGATAGGTTTCAGCTCATCACAAAGCTTTCTGTTTTTCGTTATATAATAGGAGCCTATGAGTGCACTCGAGAGGTTCCAGAAGTTTCTTTATTCTCCTGCTGAATGGGTATGGATTCAAGAAGCAAAGCTTGGAGACAAAGAGGCTTTTGGAAGATTGTATCAGCTGTATTTGGACAGAATATACCGATTTGTTTTTTTTCGGGTGGGACAGCAGAGAGAATTAGCAGAAGATATTGTTTCAGAAGTTTTTTTGAAAGCATGGGAGAAAATAGAAACATTTAAAGAAGGTAGTTTTCAGGCGTGGGTGTACATGATAGCACGGAATAGAGTAATAGATTATTACCGTGTTACAAAACAGCAAGTACAATTGGATGAGGCATTTATTGATGATAAAGAGAATGTCGAAGACACGGCACTAAAACATTTAGAAATAGAACAAGTAAAACAAGCATTGTCTGCATTAACAGATGAGCAGCAAGAAGTACTTGTATTAAAATTTATTGAAGATGTATCTAATAGAGAAATTGCACATATTTTGGGAAAGCGTGAAGACGCTGTTCGGGCCTTACAGTCTCGAGCAATAAAGGAATTGAAAAGAATCTTGATAAAAGAGGTGTCATCCTGAGGTAACATCGAAGGATCTTATTCTAAAAATAGGAACTTTTTAGAAAGAGATTCTTCACATTCGTTCAGAATGACAGATAAAAGATATATGGAATTAGAAAAACAATTACAACAATTACAATCTATTAAAGCCACGAAGGGGTTAATAAACCGAATTCATGGTATGGCTTCTGACTTGCCTACAAAACATCGTGGCGTGTATTTTCCTCTTGTGGCTTTTCAGGCAGCTGTTGTTATGGGAGTTTTACTCCTTCTCATAGGACTTGGGTCTGGGGTTGTTGCTGCAGCAAAGGGAAGCCACCCTGGAAGTCCTTTCTATCCTGTGAAAGAAATGATTGAAAAAATTCCTGGAGGTAAGCCTTCTATCACACAAACCATTACTCCATCCCGAGTTCCTTCTCTAGCGCCAAAGGCAGATGTTTCTCCTACTTTGAAAGTTGAAAAGCATGATATTCCTGAGGAGAAAACTAAAAAAGAAGAGCACAAAAAAGAGAATACATCTGAAAAAAAGGAAGATGTAAAAGGTATGACCACTATAGTTACTGACGAAACGAAACTAGAGAAAGCACAAGAGAATGTCCAAAATCTCTTTAAAAAAGTTTTCCAAGGGGAATTGCAGCATGGTGAAAAGGAAAATTCTTCAGGTAAAAAAGAAAACGATTAACGCTTCGTCACAGAACGTCTTCTTGCTTCGTTACATACAGTAGAGTTTCAAAAAAATATAAAACAAACCTCACTCCAACAGTCTCATCTTAGAAGAGGGAGATAAAGGAAGAGGTTACCAATGTGGAAGGGAGGTGAATATATGTCAGCAACAATTACATTACTTGTAACTGCGTTTTTGAGTCTTTTGGGTCCTGTTAAGCATCCATTACTCAATGATATGCATACTCAAACAACAGTCCAAGCAGCTGTTACTGTAGATCCGAGTGTTACACCAAGTGTAACGCCGTCTGTTACACCAACAGATACTCCTACAGTAACTCCAAGTGTGACACCTACAACAACGCCGAGTGTTACACCCAGTGTCACACCCTCAGTAAGTCCAAGTCCAAGTCCAAGTCCAAGTCCAAGTGTAACTCCTAGTGTCAGCCCAAGTCCTTCTCAAGACGAAGATGGAGATGATCAAGGAGAAAATGACGATAACGGCAAACACAAAGGCTTTATGGGTGGGATGCCATTTGGATTTTTCGTGAAAGAAATGGCACATGCAAAAAATGAGGTAAAGCATGAGAGCGATAATGAAAAGCATGGAGGTAACTAGCTTTTCACAAAAATAGGGTATACAAAAGAGGGTTCTTTCGAGGACCCTCTTTCATAGAAAAAAATAGAAAGTAGGTGCAGCTATTTGTTTTTCTTTGAAGGCTTCTGCTTCTTTTTTATTGCCTTCTTTTTCTTTTAGTGAGTACTTCCTTAGATGGATCTAGTTGTGGTGCTTCTTGTGCTGTGAGTATCTATTGTATTAGACTAATCTTCTTAACTTTAGTCCAGCTGGAATGAGAGACAAGAGTGTTGCAATGACTGCAAATCCATCTCCTCCTGTTCGTGGCAATTGAGAAGTACTTGGTGCTGGAGCAACTGTTGCTGCCAAGACCTGTTGTTGCTGTTGCTGCTGTTGATTAACAATTACTGTTGTATGTTCTCCACAATCAGATGTGCATCCTTGTGTGGGAGTAGGTGTCACAGGCGTAGTTGGTGTTGGAGTTGGTGTTGATGTAGGTGTCACACTAGGGGCAGTACTTGGCTTTGGTGTAATAGTAGGCGTTGGTGTTTCTGTTGGTGTTGGAGTCACAGTCACAGTGGGAGTAGGTGTCACAGGTGTGGTTGGTGTTGGAGTCACTGTAGGTCTGTTAGTACATTCCCATGCTGGATTCCAAGGATTGCTAGATTGTAAGGTGTGTCCATCCCATAATTTACAGTATCCTACTCCTGCAAATCCAAAGCCTGTCCCTTGTCCTTCAATGGTAGATGTACATGCTCCATTCTTATAACTAAACCAGAAGTCATTTTGGAAAAGTCCACAACTGTTGAAATTACCATAGTCAGATGAATGAAGTGTCGGAGTAGAAAATGTTTGTGATTCTCCTGGTTTTAGCGTAAAAACTGGACCATCAAAAGGTTTGTAATTACTCAAACAAGCTCCGGTTGAAGTTAGTTGTGATTGAGTTGTACAGAAATATGTTTTAAAGTGTAATTGAATATTAGAAATTGTTGAGTTGGAAGTATTGGTAATTCTTCCTGTGGTACTATAATCATTACCTGCTTTAAAAAAGCCTCCACAAGAATCACCATCCATTGTCACTTGTAATCCTGCTTCAGGGGAGAGGCCACAAGAATCACTATGGTTGTAGTTAGCTACATGAGCTGAAGTAGGAGATTTTGGAATTATAATATTAAGGTATGCAAGAGCTGCAACAGTGAAGAGTGCTAATAATAAAATTCGTACTGCTTTCATGGTTAAAATTTCCGCGGGGCAGTACGGTTGTTCCGGGATTATACTATAAGGTCTTTATTAATGCAAGGGGCCAAAGGGATTCGAAGAGATAAAGGGGATTCGTACTTACGTTTAAGAATCAGTTGCTGCTCAACCTAGTTTTTTTAGTTTGATGCCGATTGGAATGAGCGATAGTAATGTAAAGAAGACATCTGCTCCTCCTCCTGTACTTGGCAGTTGCGTGGTTTGAGGTGCTGGAGCAACTGTTGCTGCCAAGACTAACTGTTGTTGCTGTTGTTGAGATTGAGACACATTAATAATAAGATTCTCATTTGTAGGTTGTGGAGTAAGTGTTGGCCCAGATTGTGTGGGGATTGGTTGTCCTGTTGGAGTAGGAGTAGACGTAGGTCCGCTGGTTGGGGTTGGAGTTGGGGCTCCTGAAGTTGGCGTAGCAGTTGCTGTTAGACTTCCTGTTGGAGTCACAGATGTTGTAGAGGTAGGTGTCGGTTTTTTTCTTGGAGTAGTGGTACATGTAGGAGTTAGAGTCGGTTTAGAGGTTGTTTGTGTTGGGGTAGGCTGACCACAGGTTTTGCCTGTTGAGCAGAATGAGAAGCCAAAAGTAAAATCAGGAGTTCCATAGGTGCACACCATATTATTGTTATTATCTATAACTTTAAAGCTCAAGTCTGTTTGTAAAGATCCACACGCTGCTTGGTCAAAATGCCCAGGGATAACTACGTCGGTTGATCTGTTTCCTGGAAGAGATGTACTTCCTGCAGAAGTGACAGGTGATTTGAGACATGCTAGTCTACTTTTATCAGTGCCATCATGAGGGAAAGGGTCAGTACAATACCATGATTCTTTGTTCCACTGTAAGGTATAAGGGTTGGAAGTAAGAGACTGCACATGATAGGTAGTACTGTAGGAAGTCATGCTCGAATTGATGCTTGAGTCACAGGAAGGATTTTCACTTGTTGTTACTTGAATAATATTGTTACATGAGCCAGCATTAGGCGGGTTGTGAAATGCTGAAGTTGTAGGAACAGAAAAAATAGCCCCGCATTCGATCGCGAGTATTGCTAAAACCAACCCCACTATCTTATATGGCTTAGAATTGAGAAAGCCCATAGATTACTTGCACACTGTATCTGGAAAAGGTAAATAACTATTAAGAGAGTCAGGGGAGAAGTGTAAGAAATAGAATTAAAAAGGGAGTTTGGGAAACCCCTTTTCTTTTATAACGGTTGTTGTAGGTTCTGTTGTAGGTTCAGAGCTCTTAGGCCCTTCGGATTTACCAGGTTGCCATTTTCCCGGTTTAAGTTCTGATCCTTCAAAAGTTCTAGGTGCTGCCAAACCTTCTCGTTGATTTGTTGCTCTTGATCCAAGCTCATTAATTCTTCTCAAAGGTAATTGTATACGTACCATACCTGAAATATATACCTTTATTATCTCCCTGTCAATATCTTATGGGACGTTACTTATTTCTTGACAACATTGCAGAAAGGGTGCATCATAATCCTATGAAGGTAAAAGCGGGAATTTTGCTAAGTTTGCTTTCTCTTTTTGCTACTTTTTCTCCAGCTTATGCTGCCCATCAGGGCGTTTTGGGGCTCACAACAGACCATCTTTCTATTCCTCCAACTGTTGAAGGTCCTGGCTTTTTACTTCCAGATAGTCCAATCTACTTTTTGGATAATTTTAAACAACAAGTCAGACTTTTTTTTGCATTTACCCCTCTTATGAAAGCAAGAGTATATACAAGTATAGCAGGCGAGAGATTAGCCGAACTCCGATTTGAACTTGCAAAGAATAATGCACAAGCAGCTGAGATAGCCCTGACCGGTGTAAGAGAGAATACCAAGCAGGCAGCATTGCACCTCGATGAAGCAAGGCTTATGGGAAACAATGTAGAAAATGATGCAGAAGTGTTGAATCGTCAGATTAAAGAACGTGTATTGAGTCTTGATACTCTAGAACTTCAGGCAACAGGTGAAATGAAAGCAGCAGTTGTGTATACTACCCAAACAATGACAGATGCGAAGGCGGTTGTTGAAGATGGGATGAATAAAAGTCTCATTGAAAATGAAGTGAGGGATGATATTAGCCGGGAAGTTGCGAAAAAGATGGTAGATACAGCGACTTCTGCCGAGCAACTGAAGGCAGACTTAGACGAATTGCAAAAACAAGCGACCAGTGATGCGCAGAGAGCACTTCCTAATAGAAAAGATGCCTTAAATAACGTGATAGGACAGGAAAAAAGCGCGCTTGCACAAGAGACAGCGCTTACTCAAAAGAAACAAAGTGACAAATATAAGTTAGAGCAGCAAACAATAGAGTATGTGAATGATATTATTACCCGCGCACAAAAAGCTGCCTTATCTTACAAGCAGTCTCAGCAACCTACCTCTAATTAAACACTTTTTTTTCGTTGTTATTGCTTCATTTTTACATGTACTCTGTATGCTTTTGTATCTATGTCTGAGGATGTAATGGGATATACTCCTGAAGAAGTACAGCAATTTTTTGCTTCAGAACATTCGCTAGACCACCTCTATAGTTTTCTGAGAGCTTTAGATAGTACCCATTACTCATTGGAAACGGCAATTGAGATTGTTACAAATGTTGTGAATGAACATAATGTAGAGACTCTTACAGGATTACAGCAAATTGCTTCTTTACTTGACCTTTCTTTGCTCCATCCGGAAAAAACATATGCGTACCTAAGAAGAGATGCAAAAGGACCGGTTATTGTAGATTCAACAAAAACGCTTTATTTAGCTCATAAAGTAGAAGGATCGTATCTTCTTCATCCTGTCGCCCTTAGCGCGACACCAGGGAGACATGGAACAATTGATGCGTACCGAGTCGGGCGAGGTCAGAAAAATGCGATTGAGCCTCAACCAGGTGTGTCTCTCCAAAAAATAGGACAGCAAAAGCTAGGAAGAAGAACCATAGAAAGAAATACCAGTCATATAGTGCAAGTTGCTTCTTTAAGCTTTGATGAAAGAGGACTACCAATCCGCCAACCTATGCCTTCAGCAATAAATATGCTCCCAGAATATAATGAGCTTCAAAGAGCAATAGCTTTCTCTCATAAAACCCTTCGTAGAGGTGTTTTAGAGCACTGAAAGAAATGTGACAGTAGCTTTTGGTATAATAGCTCCATGATAAAACTTGGAGCAAAGGAGCTTCGGACAACAGTTGCGCCTGAAGAAATAAAGCAACAACTGAAGAAAAATCCGATTTATATTATCTGTGATAATGTTATTGATACATACAATGTTGGATCGATTTTTCGTTTGGCAGATGCTGTTGCTGCAACAAAAGTATATTTGACCGGTGTTACAGAGACTCCTCCAAATACTCGTATTAAAAAAGCATCGATTAATACAACAGAATGGGTAGAATGGGAATATTACACGTCCACTGTGGATGCAATTTCAAATATCAAATCTCAAATTCCAAATATCCAAATTGTGGCTGTAGAACAAAATGCAAAAAGTATTCCTTTTGATAAAGCAGACTACACATTTCCTATTTGTTTAATAGTAAGTAATGAGACAACAGGTGCAACACAGGAAGTATTGGATATGGCAGACGTGATTGTCGAAATGCCTATGTGGGGAGTAAATAAAAGTCTGAATGTCATGGTATCTTTGGGAATTGTGTTATATCAAGTTATTCAACAGCTACCCTTGTGATCCTGAGTGATCCGCCAACTAGTGGAGAAGGATTTTTTTCTATACATAACGTAATCTCAAACTTCTCTGCTTGCTTTCGTATGCTTTTTCCTATACCGTTAGCTCATGCTAATAGAAGCAATACCTCTTCAACGACAAGAAGCTGTTGTTAATAATGAGCCTATGGTTGGAGTGGAAAAAGCAGTGCCTCGTTTTGAGTTTATTCCCGTTGGTTCTCCGGATATCCCTTTACCTTTTGTATCAAAGCCTGTTCGTGCTCACTTTAATCCTGGAATGGCACGAGTAATGGTTGATATTCCTCCAAAAGAAATTGGTGTTGCAATAAGTCGCGTGATGACAGATGAGCATGATGACAGTAAGGCAGACAAAACAAATCATTTAAGCATCTCTACATACGAATTAGGCTCATCTGGTATAGAAAAGACAGAAGTAGTAGGGGTTGTTAATCCTGATAGCTTGCTTACTCCTGATCAGCAAGAAGCTGGATACAACTTGGAAGACTTTCGGTTAACCTACCTTAAAGATCAAAACACCCTTATGGCGTGCATGAGCGTTGTTAATCCGGTAGATTCTTTGCCAATGCTTGGGTATCTTACAGCAAATCCAACTTTGAAAGATGGTAAATTGGAGTTAGATTTTGGAAAAGTAGATTTAGTGCTAGATGAAAAAGGAGATTCTATACTGGGGAAGAATAATATTATGAGAATTGCTGATGACGGTAGCACAGTTATGATGTATCGTCCTGAGTTTTTGATAGAAAATGGAGAAAGAATAGAAAATTATGGTACTTTTCGATTTATTTCTGTAGATATCAAGAATCCCAATACTGCATCGCATACGGTAGGAAAAGGCATGGTTGTACCACAGCTTAATGATGGTGTTGGGAGATGGGGATGGAATGGGAATAATGGACAAAATGATTTCATAGATGATAATGGCGATTCTATTTGTGTTATGCACCGTGATATAAAAGGACCTGCTCTGGATAACCCTAATCTTGATGATACGTATCTATTTAAGGTAGGTAGATTTAAGAATATGCCTGATGGAAGCGTTGTGTGTATTGGTATGTATACAGACGATTTTCTAACACCTACTGATATTGAGAGGTTTACTGGTGTGAAAAATACTTTTAACCCAAAAAAGAGCGTTATTTATTCTCCTGGAAGTGACGTGAATGTTGATGCTGGGGAGCTTGTTATTGGAGTAGCTTACGAGGATACAGGATGGGGATATATCACTGTGCCTTTGAAACATATAAAAGCATTTATGGAAACGAGTGAATTTATAAAGAACCCTCTTTATAAAGAAGATAAAGATGTAATAGTTGCAGCATAAATTGTATTCCTCTACGGATTAAGCGCCTTTGTTCGTCTTGTTCTTGGTTGTAATGTACGAGGAATATTGGTCCATCCCTCAAGATAGGTAACAGGTTGACGAAGAAAGTTAGCCCTGCGCTGGGCATAGGATTTGGTATAGCCTTGCCATTCTCCTTCGGGAGAATGTAGTGGATCTCCAGGTGCTCCTGTGCCTGATAAACCAAGCCTTCTGTATTGCCTATTCAATCGATTTGCTTGTACGTATGCTACTATCTCCTCGATTCTGTCTAAAAACATATCCAGATCCATCCTTTCTTCGTAATACAATAACATTTGGAGAAACGGTGAAGTCCGTAATAAGTAGGTAAGAAGGTAGACTAAATTTATGCGAAAATGAATTTTTCTATCACATCTGCTATGCCATCTTCTTCAACACTTGGTGCAATGTAATCTGCAATAGCTTTTAGGTCTTCAACAGCATTTCCAACAGCAACTTTCATTCCACAGGCCATAAGAAGTGGTATATCATTTGCACCATCTCCAATACCAATAATCTCATCAGTTTTAATACCAAGCAGTTTGGACACTTCAAAAACAGCATGTTGTTTGGTGGCAAGGGCGTGGTTGGTAATAAAATCGATTTTCCCTTCTTTCCAAGATGGGATTGCATGTGTACTAATTGTTGAAAGGTGAGAAGTCCTTTTGAGAAATGCTTGGAGTTGTTGATGTGTAAGTCCATGCCCCCAAATATTTATTGGAGATTCAGAAATGTATTCTTGTTCAGGTTTATATTTTTTCCCATTGTCATTTACAACAAAATAAAATCCTAATTGCTTGGCAATAGTATATGCCTCCATAAATGCATCTATTTCTATATTTTGTTTCCACAAAACTTCCTGAGATCTCGCTTCTATTATCCAGCAGCCGCCATAAATAATAGAAGGGCCGGACAAAGATAGGTGAGAGGAAATACGATAGACATCTTCTCGGTCTCGTGACGTTGCAAGTCCAAAATGAATATGACTTTTTGCCTTATGTATAGCACCAGTGACTTTTGGAGAAATTTCTCCATCTTTTCTATTTGGAATAAGAGTGCCATCAACATCTGTGATAATTGCTTTATACTTTTTTGTCATTTAAAATAAAATAAGAGTAGCTTTTACTATAAATGGTATTGGGTGAAAGTCAAGAGAGATGAATGGTTTCTTTCGGATGGATATAGTTATAAAGGTAGCATATGTTACTCTCGTTGTTTTCACTACTTCTCGACCTTGACATATAGCCAAATTCAGCTATAATGAATTTTGGTATGGATTAGACCTAGACCAAAGCAATTTTCTACTGAAAAGTAGACAAAGTACCCGCTTTGGCGGGTTTTTTAGTCCTTAACTCAGCACCTAGTTGGCTAGCAATAAGCTTTTAGAACAATTTAGATGCTTACTGCTAATTAACTAATTCGGCTCTTTGACAGTTGAAGACACACAATAAGCCAAATCACTTTTTGAAGATCAAGAAGTGGTAGGAATTTTTTTGGACAGCAAGACAAGTAACGCAAGTTATGGAATCTTCGTCCAATTTTTTTGAGAATTTGATCCTGGTTCAGGATGAATGCTGGCGGCGTGCCTTAAGCATGCAAGTCAAGGGGGCTTTGTAGCAATACAGAGCAACCGGCAGACGGGTGAGTAACGCGTGGGAATCTACCCCTGGGTGGAGTATAGCTCATCGAAAGATGGGGTAATAGTCCATAGTCCGGAGACGGTAAAGACCTTTACTGGTCGCCGAGGGAGGAGCCTGCGTCCTATCAGCTAGTTGGCGGGGTAAATGCCCACCAAGGCAATGACGGGTAGCTGGACTGAGAGGTCGATCAGCCACAACTGCACTG
>CAZRBN010000049.1:0-10559 GCA_964598355.1 uncultured Gammaproteobacteria bacterium | reverse complement strand
TGTTCTTGCTGTACCAATTCTGTCACCTACCTGGAGATCCTTGAGTTGTTTAAATCCTTCATACGTCAGAAACGGATGATTGTCTGTTGCCTTTATTTTTAATCCTCTCCTTGTGATAACTTCGAAAACTTCTTTCACCCCATTTTCTTGAATAGCTGTAATTGGTGATGGTTTTAATGTATAGCTTTCCGTAAGAGATAACACTTGTATTTTTTTATTTGATCGATAAAGGTCTTTTATTTTGTATTGCACTCCTGTGGATGCATTGGTGATCCTAGTATCACCGGTAATACACTTATTAAAACCGTACCCTGCAAAAGGAGCGATAAGTTGAAAGATTTCTTCAGCACGCTTTTGAGTCAAGCCATTTTTAACTGCACCATTAATAAATTTCTCCTCCTGTTTTTTCATTTCTGCAGGAATTTTCTTTCCCATAGCTTTTCGGAATTTATCTGCGTCAAGCCACGTGTATCCTGCGAGTGTAATAGTGGTAAGTAACACATCATCCTGATAGGTGAGAATACCATAAGAATTTTTAAGAATGTCAGTAAGTCGTGGATCTGGATAATCGATAAGGATTGGATTATGTTTGCGTGCAATAAAAGCAGGGATATTTTGCATTGGTCCAGGCCTATACAAAGCAACCATTGCCATAAGATCAAAAATAGTACTCGGACGCAGTTCTTTAATGTACCGTCTCATGCCGGGTGATTCAAGTTGGAAAACCCCTGTTGTTTCGCCACTGGAAAGTAAATCGTATGCTGGCTTGTCATCAAGAGGAAGTGTGGACATTTCGATTTCTACTCCTTGATTGGCTTTTATAAATTTCAAGGCTTCTTCGATAATGGTTAAGTTACGAAGTCCCAAAAAGTCCATTTTTAAAAGGCCGACGCCATCTTCTCCAACAGTATACATATCATATTGGGTGACAATTTTTTCGCCTCCTGATGGTTCTTTTTGAATAGGCACATATTCTGTAAGTGGTTTGTCTGCAATAACCACCCCTGCTGCATGCACTGAAGCATGTCTAACAACTCCTTCTATTTTTTGGGAAAGATCGATAAGGCGTTTTGTATCCTCCTCCTGAGAATAAGCTCTTTTCAAATCAGGAGATTGCTCCATTGCGTTCTCCAGAGTCATGGAGTGTCCCTGCCAGCCTGGAGGAATCATTTTTGAAAGTCTATCAGGTCCAGCATATGGCATACCTAAAGCACGTCCAACATCTCGTACACTACCTTTGGCTTCCATGGTACCAAAGGTAATGATTTGCGCCACTTTATCATCACCATATTTTTCGGTAACGTATTTAATCACTTCTTCACGTCTGATATCTGCAAAGTCTAAATCAATATCAGGAGCAGAAGGTCTGAGAGGGTTAAGAAACCGCTCAAATGGGAGCATAAAATAAAAAGGATCGACGTCAGTGATGCGAAGACAATAGGAAATAACTGATCCTGCTGCAGAGCCTCTTCCAGGACCAACGCTGATGCCTTGGTCTTTTGCCCAGTTAACAAAATCTTGCACCGTCAGAAAGTATGTTGAGTATCCTTTTTTTGTAATAACTCCCAATTCATATGCAATACGCTCTTTTATTTCTTGTGTTATTTCTCCGTATCTTTTTTTAGCACCTTCCCAAACAAGCTCTTCGAGATAACTATCGAGTGTATGTCCTTCTGGTACTATATATTGAGGCATGACCCATTTTCCGAGGGTTATCTCAACGTTACACATGTTTGCGATCTTAACTGAGTTGGAAATAGCTTCTGGAATGTCTGCAAAAAGCTGTGCCATTTCCTCGGAAGTTTTCATGTAAAAGTCTGGAGAATCTATCATGGAGAGTTTTCTATTTGGTGTATCAATAGTGGTTTGAGTCTGAATGCATAAAAGAATTTCTTGAGCTTCTGCATCATCTTTCATGGTGTAATGGTTGTCATTGGTGGCAACAACAGGGATTCCTAATTTGCGAGACATTGCTATTAATTTTGGGTTAAGGATTTCTTGTGGTGGTACATGCACATGCTTTTGTAACTCTAAGTAAAAGTGGTCTGGACCAAAGATTCTTGCAAGCTCTTTTGCCCGTCTTTCTGCTTCTTCTTGCTCGCCATTAAGAAGCGGGTCTGAAACAAATCCATTCACACAAGCGGAAAGACAAATAAGTCCTTCATGATGCTCTTCCAAAAGCTGTAAGTCTGTACGAGGCTTGTAATAGTATCCTTCGAGATGAGCTTTACTGACAATCTTCATCAGATTTTTGTACGTTATTCTCTGCCAGAAGAATTAAATGGTTATATCCTTTTTCATCTTTTGAGAATCTACTCTTTGGGGTAATATAAATTTCGCAGCCAATAATTGGTTTAATTTCTGCCTCCATGCATGCTTTGTAAAAATAGATAGTGCCATACATACTGCCATGGTCTGTTATGGCAACAGCAGGCATTCCCAATTCTTTAGCCCTTGCCACCATTTTTTTTACTTTTTGGAGTCCATCAAGAAGAGAAAATTCAGAATGATTATGAAGATGAACAAAATCTGCCATATGTATTGTCGATCGCAAGCGATCATTATTCTGTATCTATTCTAATATGTTTGATTGTATTTATACAAGAGATTGATTTTTTTAATTGAGGAAACTACTGAAGTAATTTTTCAAGCTCTGCTTTGACTGTATCAGCTTTTGCTTTGCCTTTTAGCTCTTTCATTGCCTGGCCTACCAAAAACATAATGGCATTTACTTTTCCATTTTTGTAATCAGCTACCACATGTGGGTAAGCAGAAAGAATAGGTTTTAAGACGGTATGTAATTCATCCGTTGAAAGGGTGTCTGTCACTTCTGCAGTTTTTATATCTTTTACCAGTGTTGCTGGAAGAACTTTTTCTATATCTATTTTTTTGTTAATAATTGTATTGGCAATTTTTGTTGCGTCTACTCCATGTTCTTTGCCTACCTTTACTGTTTCTTCAAAGTAATCTGCTAATTCTTTTATTTTGGTAAGCAAGTCTGCGTTATAGTCAGAAAGGGTGTAGTCTTTAACAAATCGTGCTTTCCTTGCATCTGGAAGTTCAGGTAATTCGTTTCGCAATCCTGTAAGAAATGTTTCTGTCCATTCAAAATGTGGAATATCAGGTTCTGGGAAATAACGATAATCAGCAGCTTCTTCTTTGCTTCTTTGAGAGATAGTTATTTTTTTATCTTCATCCCATCCACGTGTCTCCTGAGCAGGTTTTTCTCCTTTATCTAAAAGCTCTGCCTGCCTTTTTATTTCATACTCGATTGCACTTGAAACAAATGAGAATGAGTTAATATTTTTTACTTCAACTTTATAGTTAGGCAAATTGCTTTTATTTAATGGTTCGTGGTCCATGGAAACTTTGCGCAAGGAGATATTAGGTTCAAGTCTCATTTCTCCTTTGTCCATATCTGCTCTGGCAACACCTAAATATCTAACAAGCTGCTGTAACTTCTGGAGATATTCTTTTACTTCTGCTGCGCTTTCAAAGTCTGGCTCTGTTACGATTTCGACCAATGGAACTCCAGAGCGATTAAAATCAATAAGACTAACTTTTTTCCCGTCCACTGTTTCATGCATAAGCTTTCCTGTATCTTCTTCCATGTGAGCCCGTGTTATGCCAATCTTTTTTCCACTGGAAAGCGTTATAAACCCGTGCTGAGAAAAGGGCTGGTCGTACTGGCTAATCTGATAGCCTTTTGCCAAATCAGGATAAAAATAATTTTTTCGATCAAATTTTGAAAGAAGCGGAATCTCACAATTGAGTGCCATGCCGATTTTTATACATGCTTCAATTGCTTTTCTATTTGGTACAGGAAGAGCTCCAGGAAGTCCAAGACAGACTGGACACGTACGCGAATTTGGAGTTGTTCCAAACCAATCATTTGCGCAACTACAAAACATCTTGCTCTTTGTATTAAGTTCCACATGTACTTCAAGACCCATGACGGGAATATACTTGTTGATAGTTCCTAGTTCGCTGTTCATAGTTAGAGATTTGGCCTCTCTTTTCTCCAATTAGTTTCTTTTTCGTACTGATAGGCAAGTTGCAAAATACTTACTTCATCAAACTGCTTCGCCATAATTTGCATACCAAGTGGTAATCCTGCTTTTGAAAATCCAACAGGCATATTAATACCTGGAAGTCCGGCAATTGAGGATGCTTCAACCAGTACATCCATTAATTCCCCAAACATAGGATTGTCTTTTGTTGCGCCAACAGGAAGCGCTGGGACAGGGGTTGATGGACTAATGATAGTATCAACTTCTTCAAATGCTTTATTGAAGTCATTTATAATAAGGGTCCTAACTTTCTGAGCTTTTTTGTAATATGCATCATAGTAGCCTGATGAAAGAGCATAGGTTCCGAGCATAATTCTTCTTTTCGCTTCGTCTCTAAAGAATGATCTGTCATTGCCGTAGCGGATACCATCAAATCGGGCTAAATTTGAAGAGACTTCCGACCTTTGCAAAATTGTATAAACATCTATGGCATACTTTGGATCCATGAGTTTTATTTTTTTGACTGTATGTCCTTTTTTCTCTAAAAGTGTAATTGCTGTATTAACAGCATCTGCAATTTCACTATCAACTCCTTCAAAGTAGTCGTCAGCAATACCAATCGTAAGAGGTTTTTCTTCTTTCATAAGACGAGTATATTGCTGAGTTGACTCAGGAGATGTGGTTGCATCTTTTGGATCTTTGCCAGCGAGTACTTCAAGGATAAGGGCAGCATCTTCAACTGTTTTTGTAAGAGGACCTGGACTATCAGTACTTGATGCCATTGCAATAACACCGTATCTACTCACTCTGCCATATGTTGGCTTAAGACCAACAGTTCCACACCAAGCGGCTGGAAGACGAATGGATCCCGCAGTCTCTGAGCCCATTGCTGCAATACACTCATCTGCTGCAACACTTGCTGCTGCTCCACCTGATGAGCCTCCAGGAAGTCTGCCAGTATCCCATGGGTTTTTTGTCGTGCCGTAATCAGAGGTCTCTGTAGATGAGCCATGTGCCCAAGCGTCCATGTTGGTTTTCCCAAGTGTTACAATACCAGCGTTGTTGAGTTTTTCGACAACGGTTGCTGAATATGGAGGAATAAATTGATCTAAAACAAGACTTGATGCAGTTGTTCGTGTACCTTTTGTCAGGAAATTATCTTTAATAGAGAAAGGAATTCCTAAAAGTGGTAAGTCCTGTCCAGATGAAAGTAAATCATCTGCTCGTTTTGCATCTTCCAAAGCTTTTTCTTCAGTAAGGGTAACAAATGAATTCAATTTGTCATCAACCATGTTAATTCTGTCTAAGTATGCTGTGGTCAGTTCGACAGAAGAAATCTCTTTTTTCAAGAGTTTTTCTTTTGCATCAGTAATAGTTAAACTATGTAAATCCATACGCATTTTATTCGACAGCTTCTTCTAAAATAACCGGGACAACAAAGAATCCGTTATATACTTTTTTTGCATTCATTAATGCTTCTGCTTGAAAAAGAGAAGGCTCAATAATATCTTCTCTCCAAACATTTTTGAGTCCTGTTACTTCATTTGTGCCTTCTACTTTTGACGTATCAATTTCAGAAAGTCTTTCTACATGCTCAAGCGTTGCTTCTAGCTGTTTTTCCAAAACTTCCTTTTCATCTTCCCCTAAAGGAATATTTGCAAGTGTTGCAACATGGTCAATATTAATTTTTGTCATATCTGTATTATAAATAAAAAACCTCCCATTGGGGAGGTCCATTTTTACTAACACAAAACCTCCCACTTAGCGGGTATTGTTTTGTTGGTTTTGTACTAAAGTAATCATTTTCATTAGTTTTAAGTATAGGATGTCATCTTGCTTCTGTCAAGCTTTTTAGAGAAGAGGACTGTAATCTATAGGGAAAATGGCAGTTTTGGGAAGTAAATATGTTTATGCTTTCTTGCAAATAACATAAATTTTTTCTGACTTATCAAGAATTTTTTTAAGTGTTATTGAGAAAACTTTTTGTATAGTAAAATATTTCCTCGCAGCTGTTAAAATTTTTGTCTGAGGGAATGATGCTTCTTGAATTGCTTCTTCCCATAATTGATATTTTGTCCCCTGCGAATGTTCAAAGACCTTTATAAAACAGGTATAGACATGCTTTTTAGATTCTACCACCTGCATAATTAACTGATTGTTCCCAAATGATTTAGTCCAAGCAGGGGACTGGGCAAGTTTTTCTAATTTTTCTATTGTGTTGTAATCAAAAATAAAAATACCACTTTCAGTGAGGTGTTGGGAAGCTGATTGAAAAAGGCTTTTCCATTGGTCAAATGTGGTTAAGTGATTGATTGAGTCAAACATACAAAGAATAACATCAAATTTTTGATTGAGACGAAAAGAGGACATATCCATAACTGAAAATGTACCTGAAGGGACTTTTTTCTTTGCACGCTTAACCATCTCTTTAGATAAATCAATTCCTACAACACTATAGTGTTTAGAAAGTTGTTCAAGGACGCTGCCTGTTCCACATCCTAATTCCAAAACAGTTTTTGCTTTAGGAGCGTGTTGCTTAATGAGCTTTTCTAGCATCTCGTGTTGATTTGAGGAAGGTTGACCAATAATGTCATCGTAGAATTTAGCAAAAATGTCGTAGTTAACCACAATTTCTATTGTTACCTCACTGATTTGAATAAATCAAGTTGTCCTGTTGTTAACTGCCTTCTCCTTGTCATATTGTCTTACACTATACAGTAACACCTAACTTTTCAAGCATTGCATCTCTTGCTTTTTGGGAGAGGGAGTCATCAAGGGGTTCTAATTGAACAAAAGATTTGTATTTTTTCTCCAAGGCCTTTTGTATGAGCCAGTCAGCAAGTTCTGTGTTTTTGGGTAAAATAGGACCATGGAAGTAGGTACCTATACTATTTTTATACACGGCACCTTCAGTCCCGTCCTCTGCATTGCTCCCAAAGCCTTTGAGCACTTTACCAAGAGGTTGGACCTCTTTTCCAAGACGAGTGCGTCCTCCATGATTTTCAAACCCGACGAAAACTAGGTTAGGAGTTATGGGCGATGAGTTATAAGAAGTTTTACCGTCAACTGTGAACAACGAACTATCAACCTGAATAGCTATATTTCCAATGAGTCTTTCTCCTCCTGGGTTTTCTGTATACACATCAAGTACTCCTAATTGATCTATCACTGTTCCATCAGCTTCTTTATAATATTTTCCCAAGAATTGAAATCCCCCGCAGATATATAGTCCTGGCGTACCACTTTCTATATGTTCTAGAAGTACTTTTTTCTTTTTTTTCAAATCAGTTGCAACAATAGTCTGTTGTCTGTCTTGGGAGCCACCCATAAACAACATATCTACTTTTTGAAAATCTGCAGCACTATTTTCGAGTCCAAGCCTTTTCACTTCGACTTCAATACCACGCCACTCACAACGGCGAGAAAGCGTAATAATATTTCCTCTGTCACCATAAATACTCATTAGCTCTGGATAGAGCCAACCGATGGAGAGCTTGTAGTTAGGACTTTTCATGATGATTTGTCATCCTGAACTTGTTTCAGGAGCTCTTTATACCTCTTTTTAAACGTTTCTTGGTGTTTAGGATTTATTCTATGAGTAGTATTTGATCCAACAATTTTTTTTATTCCCATATCTTCTACTTCGTCTCGAAGCTGTCTCATAAATGAATCAAAATTAAAATAATCTGTACGATAAAACGCATGGATGTCGAAATCATTTTGATCCCAGGTGGAAAAATCAGCTATATTATGTTGAATAAGCACTTCCATTTTATCGAGTGCTTGAGCTATTTTTGCTTCTCTTGTTTCATGTACTTCAAATTCATCCCACAGATTCAAAAATTCAGTTTTTGTCTTTTCTGGTAAACTTTTAAAGAGAAATGCAATTGCCTTTTTTTCTTCAACGTGTTTGTTATTTTGTCTTTCTGAAATCTCAAATGCAGGTATGTCTGTTGTGATAATTTCACCCACATCATGGAGTAAAACCATTTTAAGTACTTTCAATTCATCAACTTTTATTTTCAATTCATGAAAGACTGTCATTGCAATAATTGCCATAAGCCATGAATGTTCAGCATTACTTTCTTGGCGAGTAGCATTGCTTGTGTACGAATGCCTCATAACTGTTTTAGACTTCTCTATTTGAATATAGAAGTTGAGAAGTTTTCTGGTAATGTTCATATCCGTCATTATATTACTCCTTTAACTCTCTTCTACAGTATTTTCCTTCCTGTTAGAATTTTACGTACTTCAAGCATGGCAGAATATGTTGGAAGAATGTACAGAGTTTCGTTTTCTCTTGTTTGTTCCAGCGCTTTTGTAATCGCATTCTGTAAATTTTGTTCAGGAACTACTTTTTCAAAAGGTTTGTCTGTTTGAGAATATTGTATTCGAAGTGACATGTCAAAAGTTCTATCACCACTGATAATAATATTTTCAAAGACATCTACAAAATGCTCAACATCTATATCCCAAATCCAGCTTATGTCTCGTCCATCTGGAATTCTGTCATTGAGTACAAGCAAAACAGTTTTTGCTTTCAAATCAGCAATTGTTCTGAGAGACTCGTTAAAGCTTGTCGGGTTTTTTGCTAAAAATAGTTGCACTTTCTTACCTTTTATGTTGAGAGTTTCCTGTCTACCAAATGCAGGTGTGACTTTATGTAGGGCAGCGTCGATTGTTTTAGAGGATACTCCTAAAACCGTGGCAGTAAGAGCAGCAGCAAGTGTATTGTATTGGTTATATGTGCCAGACAGTGGATAATAACTTTCAGTAATTTGTGGCAAAGGTCTTTTGACATGACAATTTGGGCATTCCCATACTCCTAAGTGAGAGTAAAAAATCTTTTTGTAATGTAATTTGCTATTACATTGTGGGCAATAAATAGAATCTGCTGCATGCTCAAGGGATTTTTGTTCTTTTTCTGTATGATCCAATCCAAAGTAGCTCACATCTGCTGTTACATCTTTTGCCAAATAAGCAACAAGCGGGTCATCGGCATTAAGAGTAAGATGTGTTGAAGAAGGAAGTTGTTTAAAAGCAGTATGCCATTTTTTAGCAATAGTATCTAATTCCCCATATCGATCCAATTGATCTCGAAATAAATTAAGAGCAAGAATTGCGGTGGGTGTGACATGGTGCAAAAGAAGAGGAAGGTTATTTTCGTCTACTTCGAAAACGGCATAGTCAGCAGTTAATTGTCCAAAAGCGTTGGTATTGAGAAGCAGTGTTGAGGCAATACCATTGACCAAGTTAGCACCGGAAGTATTTTGAATAACCTTTCGTCCATTTTCACGAAGAATGGTTGTAAGCATTCTGGACGTAGTTGTTTTGCCATTGGTCCCAACAATGAGAATAATTTTTGTTGGAGATTTTTTTAACAAATCCTCAATAAGAGTTGGTTGTACTTGTAAAGCAAGATGCCCTGGCCAAGTAGAGCCATTGCCGAGGTTTAAAAGCCGACTGAGTGTACTTACTGTTTTTGCTGAGTTAATGAGAAACGTGTTTAACATACTGGTAATTTTCATTGTTCAGTTTCTAATAAATTTTTAACAATAACATATTTAAAAATTTAATTTTTGTGATTTGATTGAAAATTTTAGGAGGCAGTAACATGGTACTTTAAGTTTAGCACAAACTTACATTGATCTGAGTATTTTAATCCGTTCATCCAGTGGTGGATGTGTATCAAAAAGTCCTGCAAACCATGTTTTGGTAGACTTTCCTTCAAACGGATTTTCAATAAATAAATGTGCAGTTGCATTGGTAGCACCAAGTGTTGGTCTTTTATCTTTCTTTAGTTTTTCTAAAGCACTGGCAAGTCCCTCTGGATAGCGTGTTAAAAGTGCAGCAGAGGCATCAGCTAAGTATTCTCTTTTTCTGGAAATTGCGAGTTGAATAAGTGTGGCGATGATAGGAGAGAGAATTGCAAAAATAATTCCTAAGACAAGAAATACCATTTGCATCTGATTATCTTCTCGATTATTATCGCGCTTCATACCTCCCCACCAGAGACTTCGCATAAACATATCAGCAAGAATAGCAACAAACCCTACTAAAATTGCAACAATTCCCATAAGTCGTGTATCAAAATTTTTAACATGTGATAACTCATGTGCCAACACCCCTTCTAATTCTGATTTGGTCATCATTTCTCTAAGTCCTCGAGTAACAACAACTACACCGTGCTTTGGATCCCTACCAGTTGCAAATGCATTGGGGGCTTCTTCTTCCATCATATAGATTTTTGGTATAGGTACTCCATCCCCAATTGCAAGATTTTCGACGACATGAAAAAGCTCTGGATCATCGGATTTTTTTAAGGGGTGTGCGCCACTTGTTGCAATCACTAATTGGTCTGAAAAATAATAACTTCCAAAACTCATAATGCCTGCTAGGATAAGGGCAATTCCTGCAAATGAAAGTCCATAGCCACTTGCTTTACCAAAGATATATCCGAGGGTTGTGATAAATACCACAAACAATCCTATGATAAGCCATGTCCTCCATTTGTTGGAATTTATTTGGTTATAGATATTCATAAAACAG
>CAZRBN010000048.1:0-10571 GCA_964598355.1 uncultured Gammaproteobacteria bacterium | reverse complement strand
AAGTCTTTTGTAGGCAAGTGCTCGCTCAATTGGATTAAGATCTTCTCTTTGGACGTTTTCAACAATGGACATTTCCAAAATGCCTTGCGGAGTGGTGATTTTTACAACAACTGGGACTTTCTCATATCCTAAGATTTTTGCTGCTCGGAGTCTTCTTTCTCCTGCAATAAGCTGATAGCCTGCTGGAGTCTTGGCAACAACAAGTGGTTCGAGAATTCCTTGTTCACGAATGGAATCAACAAGCTCTGTAAGGGATTCAGGAGCGATGACTCCTCGTGGTTGAAGTGGGTTTAGCTGGATGATATGTGTCTCCAGCTCGTATATTCTCTCGTTATTTTCGTCCATGATGCAGTTAAAGTACTTCTACAACTTTCTTACCTCTAAGCTTCTTAAATGTTACTGTTCCTTCTGAAATAGCATAGATAGTATAATCTTTTCCCATATCAACGCCTCTACCTGGATTTACTGGTGAGCCTTTTTGTCTGACAATAATACTACCAGGATGAGCTTTTTGACCACCATAAATCTTAACGCCCAAGCGTTTGGCTACTGAATCTCTATTTCCTTTTGTTGTTCCTCCTGCTTTTGTATGTGCCATATGTTTAGCTTTCAGTTACTAGCTTCTAGCGGCTAGTTTCTGTGAAAAGTAGTTATAGTTTACCCCTGCTTTTCACAGAATGCAAGACTTATTTACTTGCCTCTTTTTCCTCAACTTTTTTAGCTGCACCCTTTGCAGTAATTGTATCTATCTTTATAGTTGTAACAATAGATCTGTGGCCGATGACTTTTCGGTATCGTGCCTTAGCTTTGAATTTAGCAACTCGTACTTTTTTGGTCTTTTTCTCATCAACTACTGTTCCAGAGACAACGACACCCTCAACTTTTGGTGTGCCAACTTGCTTGGTATCTCCATCAACGAAGAGCAACACATCTGCAAAGGTATATGCATCATTTGGATTAAGTCCGAGCTTATCAACAGAGACTGTTTCTCCTTCTGATACTCGGTACTGCTTGCCACCTGACATGATAACTGCGTATTTCATAGTAAGATAGCTTTAATTATAACAGAAACTTTACCTGATTTCCAGCACAGATTTTCTGTGAGACAAACTGCCAATTGAGGAAGCTAATGCCAAGAAAATGGCATTGGAAAGAAGCGAGCTTCCTCCGTACGACACGAAGGGTAATGGAACTCCAACAATCGGCAACATACCGATATTCATGCCTATATTCACAAAACACTGAATAAAAAGTAAAGAAAATGTAGCTGCCACAAACATTTTCTCAAAAAGACTCTCAGATTCCTGAAAAATCTTAAAAAGCCTGTATAGCAAAAAGCCAAAAGCAAGAATGACTATCATCCCCCCAACAAACCCTAAATCTTCAGAAAGTGTCGCAAACATAAAATCAGTATGCCTTTCAGGTAAAAATCTGAGACTAGACTGAGTCCCCTGACCCAATCCTTTTCCTAAAATCATCCCCGATCCAACAGCTATCATTGCCTGAATTGCATTGTATGAAGTACCTAAAGGATCATTGGTAAGATGTAAAAAGGTGAGAATCCGCTGTTGTTGGTATCCATGAAGAAATCTAAAAACAAATGGAATAAGAGCCAAAAGCCCAATCAGAATACTTCCAAACCACTTCAGAGGAAATCCAAAGAAAATAAGCGTCAAGACTGTGGCAAAAAGATACATCAACGCACTTCCCAAATCAGGCTGTTTGTAAATAAGAAAGGTCACAGGAAGAAGAAAAAGAAGTAATTTTCCAAATGTTGAAAAGGATGTATCCTTATGTGACGCAAGAAAAGAGGCCAGACACATAGCAAGAAATGGCTTAAAAAGCTCGGAGAATTGAATACCAAATCCAAAAAGCGTCAGCCAACGGACTGCTCCTCGACTTTCAATACCTAACAAAAGCAAGGCAACAAGCCCTGTTACTGCCAAAATATAGATTGGCTTAGCAAAATCCTCCCAACTTCTGATATCTGCCTGTGTAAAAAAAAGGAATAGCCCGACAGAAACAAGAGCAAAAAGCAATTGATTGCGGAAAAGTACCACATTTATAGAAAAGAGTGTGGTAAGACTGATAAAAAGTAGTACTAGGACAGGAGCGACAAGCTGCCAATCAACTCGTCGTAGTAAATTCAGATTCATACCCTTTCTACCTGGAATGTGTTACCGTGAATAAGCTCTGCAACAACTGCTTTTTTCTTAATATAGTCTTCATAAGCTTGTGGCCATGTTGGAAGAGTCACTTTTACTTTTTCAGCAAGACTCGTCCCAAGTTTTTTTCTTTCTTCTTGAATTTGACGTGCGATATCCCGTGCTTCTCCTTCGGATTGCAACTCTGGAGTCAATGTTACATCGAGGTATACGCTCAATTCTCCTGTTTGTTGGGTTACTTCTTTCACATTGACTTCATCTTTAACTAGCTTTAATAACTCGTCTGGTAAAAATGTTGGGACAGTAACCTCCAATTTTCCAAGGGGTTGTCTGACTTTTATATTATTTCCCTTTCTCTGAGACAGTGCTTCTTCAACAATCTTTCGGAGTTCTTTCATCTGCCCTTCCAGCTGTGTATCTATCAACTCTTCATGCAAATCAGGCCAGATAGACAGGTGGACAGATTCTTCCGAGGTAAGATTTCGATACATTTCCTCAGCAATAAATGGAGTCAATGGTGCCATAAGAGCAGCAAGAGTAGTCAATACAGTATACGTAGTTGAGAAAAAGCGCTCTTTATCTTTTGCGTCCTCTGCTCCTGCTTGAACTCTTTCTCTGCTTCGTCGTATATACCAGGTAGAGAATTCGTTCACAAATCTTTCCAATGCACGTATGCCTGAAACAGTATCATATCCTTCTAAAGCCTCCGTTACCTCTTTGTTAAGCGTATTCAAAAGAGATAATATCCACCGATCAAGAACATTGGTAGATTCTACCAACCGTGACCTATCAACTGAAAATTTTTCTTCATTTGCATAGGTAACAAAAAAATTATAGACATTCCAAACAATAAGCAAAATGCCTCTTACTTGATTGCGGTATTGCTCTTCTGAAAGAATAATATCCTCCCCATGCATAATAGGACTGCTCATCAGATAGAGTCGAAGGGCATCTCCACCGTATTTTTGCAGCATATCTTTGGGATCGGGATAATTCCCAAGATTCTTACTCATCTTGCGTCCATCGGTTCCTAAAATAACTCCCTCAACTCCAACATTTTTGAAAGCAATTGATTTGTATAATGCCCCTCCAATAACATGCAACACATAAAACCACGCACGAATTTGTCCTGTGTATTCAGCGATAAAATCAGGAGGGAAGAAGTCTTCTAATTTTTCCTCTGTGTTAAATGGGAAATGTCTTTCTGCAAATGATGCGCTTCCTGCTTCTATCCAGCTATCCAAAACCTCAGGGACGCGATGAGCTTTTTTACCACACTTCTTGCAGGTAACAGCAACTTCATCTATTTCCGGCTTATGCAGATCTGTTATTTTTTTGCCACTTGCTTCTTCCAACTCTGCAATAGATCCTGGGACAAATCTTTCCCCACATTCACATTCCCACACAGGAACAGGAGACCCCCAATATCTGTTTCGGGAAATATTCCAATCAGGAGCGTGCTCTAAGCTTTTCAAAAATCTTCCATATTTAAAGTGCTTTGGGAACCAATTGACTTGTTCGTTGGTCTCTTTGAGAAGAGGTTTTAGTGTCTGCACGTCCACAAACCATGCATTCAAAGGAGCGTAATACAATCGTGTATGACATCTCCAACATGTCGGGACTGCATGGACAAATGGCGTATCATCGTACAAAAGTCCACGCTCGCGCAAGTCATCATTCACTACAGGATTTGCTTTAAGGTAATACATTCCTTTGAATTTCTCTGGGACATTTGTCACTATGATGCCTTCTTCACTTAAGTGAGTTATTACTGGGACATTATGCTCTTGCATTGCTTTCAAGTCTTCTTCTCCGTAGGCAGCAATTGTCACAACGCCTGTTCCTTCCTCAGCAGTAACAAAATCTCCGGGAATAACGACAAATGCTTTTTTGCCCTCTTCGACAGTATACGAATCATAATGAGGATCAAATACTTTTCCAACTAATTCTTCACCCTTTACCTCACCAACGACTTCATACTCGCCTTTAAGCATTTTGAGTGTTGTATTTGCTAAGTAGTAGTATTCATCGCCTTGCTTTACTTTTGCATAAGTAAGCTTTGGATTGACTGCTAGGACTGGAGTGACCAACTTATTCCATGGAGTTGTTGACCAGGCCAAAATGTAGGTATTGTCTTCGTCCTTTAATTTATATTTATACGTTGCAGCCAAATCTTCCATATCTCGGTAATTATCTGCATCCATTGCGACTTCAAAATTAGAAACTGGCGTCGCACAATGTGGACAGTAGAGAGAAACCCGAAGACCTTTATAGATGTATCCTTTATCATACATCTGCTTGAAAACCCACATAACTGATTCCATGTATGGTGTGTCCCATGTTTTATACGCGTTTTTAAAATCAACCCAACGTGCAATATGATCAACATACCATTCCCACTCACCTGAGATTTCACTCACATATGCTTTACATTCATCAATAAATTTCTTAACACCTACGATTTCTTCTATATCTTTTTTCCTCTTTATAGCCAATTTATTTTCCACTTTATTTTCTACAGGAAGCCCATGACCATCCCATCCCCAAACACGTCGTACCTGGTAGCCCTTCATTGTCCAATAACGACCAAAAATATCTTTGTGAATACTTCCTAATAAATGTCCGTAATGAGGTAATCCAGTAACAAATGGTGGACCATCCAAAAATGTCCACTTTTTCTCTGGACTTCTGGACGTGATAGATTTTTCAAAAGTTTTATTTTCTTTCCAATACTTCAGTGTTTCTTCTTCGAGTTGGGGAAAATCTACTTTTGGACTAACAGGCTTAAACATGACTACTATTGTATACGAAATTCCTAGTCTCTTCAAGCTGATTATCTTGCAGGAGCTGCATTGACAGGATACCGAGGAGTTGTTACACGTCTACCTATTTCCTTACGTATCACGTTCTCAACACTTCCTGGAGTAGATCCATCCATTTCTCCAATCATATGTTCAGCAACTATTTGTTGCAGGTGTGTTTGTGGAATCCTCCCACCCTGAACAGCATTTTCAATAACTTGTTGTAGATACTCATTTTCACTCACAGAATATTAGGATAAAATTTCTTCTAAAAATATGCTTGACGAGAAGCAGACAAAACCTATACAACGGGTGTTTTGGGATGAACAATATATGGTCTTCCTTGCTTATCGACTCTCTCTAAAAATGGTATTCCTAATGCTCTCATAACAGAACGCAGGTCTTCTCCTCTGCGAGTTGCACGTGGATCAAGTCGTCCTTTATGGCATTTTTTACAAGCCCCAGCTAGTTCATCAAGATTATTTGGATCTTCACCTCTCTGATGTAAGCGTCTCACGAAGGCTTTTCCATGATGAATTTCAGCACAGGGACCACCACAGACAATGCACATGTTATGTTGTCGTTCAATAACTTGTGCACGAATATCTGAAGGAATGGATTGACGAGGTTTTTTTCCTATCTCAAAAATTATCATTTTTTTATTATATGGATAGTGCGTATGAAAGCAACAAGACAAACACACCTTGTTAAAGAATTTTCCTTTTGGTTATCTAACTAGCCTTCCTTCGTCTTTCGTAGAGCAGTCTCTCGTATGCTCTAATCCACGGTTTGTGGTCTCCATATTCCATTCTAACTCGTCCCCTTAGTTGATCTTTCAGCAGTTCTTTTCGTGCCTCGCTATCTCTATCTTTTCCTTGTCTTCCATTGTGGTGTTGACAGCACAATCGCTGAATATTTTCAGGTGATCCTATTTGCTGTGGTGTCCACCCAAGTCTTTTTGCAATACTGCGAGGAGTAATATGGTCTCTTGTTGTTCCTAATCGATTACATGGATTTCCACCTTCATCTCTATGTTCGCAATAATATACTTTATCAATATAGACAGTTGGGTCTTTTTTACCTCGTCGTACATGATCATTGCGACGCTGAACTTGGGCAATATACCTAAGTTGTTCTTCGACCTCTTGGCCATCCACAGATTGCAATATTTCAATCATATACACTTAACTTGCTCGCCGATCCTTTCTTCTCAGTTTTTCTGTTTCTGCAACATATTCATCATAAGTAACGCCATTTTCCTGAGCCAAAGCATCAAAAAAATCATGACACCCAGGCTTACAAAGAGGTACCCCATTTTCTTTACTTCCCAAACCTCCCATGGATCGTGGAGTTTTATGATGAATTGTTACTCTACGATATTCATTGGTTTTTTCTCCACAGTAAGCACAACATCCTCCATGCTCTTTATGCAATTGGCGTTTCACTTTTAACGGAAAATCCCTTGGATCGTATTCTTTGAATACTCTCATGCAAAAATTCTGTTGTATACGTATGTTGTTTTGTGGAAAGTTTTTAGGGGGCCAGAAGTAGAAGGGGCAAAAAGCCTTAAAAGTAATGTGTATACGACTAGTTGGTTATTCGTATGCATCCACTCAGAATAATGGGCGATCCAGTATCAAAAGATAAGAAAATTATTGGAGAAATTGAAGTAATATAAGCTAACATCAATTACCATTATTATGTGTTTTTCACGAAGAATGCAAGAGGGGAAAATTAGATTAAAGATCTCTTTGAGCTTTGTCCATTACTTCATCTAACGAAATAGCAGAATCACGATCCCCACTCTCCCATGTGTGCCCATAATCATGTCTTTTATCTATATATAATGACCTTTGCCTTCCTGTAAATCCAGCAGGAACATATCTATCTGGCCATTCTCCATTTCTTTTTCTATAAGAGAGAGCACCCGTAGGATTCAATAAGAAGGCAATAGTTTTTTCTAGTCGACCAACCATCCAGGCAAATATATGCAATTTCAAACAACCTGTCAATAGAAAATAATGGTAATTGCTAAAAGCTTGCAGTATAATGCTCACAATTACCATGGCAGATCGAAAAAGATTTTTAAGAACTGGAGCAAATGTGATTATTGTAGGTCTTAAGGAAAAAACAGGTATCGTATGGACGAATCAAAACGTAGAAGTGATACCTCTATTGGGAGAAGATGGCCGTCAAAAAAAATATCGAGGAAGAAATGAATGGAGTACGCGGGGAAGATTCTCTCTTACAGTGGGAGGGGAACCTAATGGCTCGTATATAAACCCTATTATTGCAACAAATAGCTTAGGACGAAGAAAGATTTCTAAAGAAAAAACAGCTTAAACGACTAACCATCAACTCGTACTAGAATGGCATGAGGTCTTCATGGAGAAGTTCGTTAAGATTTTCTAACTTTGGCAACATATAGACATCTTGGTAGTCTGTTGTGCCAACAAGCTTAGCTTTTCCACTTAAAATATTTTCCAAAGGCTTGCATGCAAAACATCCTCCCCGAGGACATTTAAATTCTTTTTTTGCTCGAGCTTCTTTCATTTGCAGTCCAATCGTAAGAAGCATGTCATGTGCTTTTTGCAAATCAGGTAGTGGCTTTTCCACTGGCTCATTATCGCGCTCTAAATACCAATAACTTATTTTGCTCACTGCTCTATTCTGACAATTTTTAACGAGAAGTGCATAAATAGGAAGCTGCAGAGAATCTTCCCTTTCCTCACCTACTCCTGTTTTAAAATCAATAATGTGGACACTGTCTGTTGCAGGAAGATATTCAAGCCAATCAATTTTACCGCACAGCAAAATGTCTTCTTCTTTTGAAAGGTAAAATCGTGGGGGAAGACTATCTGGTGAGACCAGCTTAATTGCTTTATTCACAATTGGTCCTGGATGAAACATCACCCTATTTATCATAATTGCTCCCCTATTTTTATATTCCAATTCCTGCTCTGGACTACTAAATCCTCCTAATTCACCAGTAATAGAAAGCCAGGCTTTATTGTATTGCTCAATAAGAGGTTCTTTGAGTCTGTCTTCTGCTTTGACAATAGAAAGAGCTTCCAGCACTTGATGAACCATTTGTCCTAAAGCAAGAGCAGGATTAATAAGAGTTACCTTGTTATTTGTCTTTGGATCTTTGTATACATGCTTTATGTAGTATGCCCGAGGACATGCTAGAAAATCGCCGATTGATGAATGGGAGATCCAAAGAGGATGAGTCTTTTTTGTTTGCATCTAGCCTTAGTATATCAGAAAAAAGAAAGAGTTAGAAGATTGCTTAAAAAGACTATTTTAGCCAGGTGCATAACTGGAGAATAACTCTATCATGGCTTTATTAAAATTTGGAATGTCAGAGGGCTGACGACTACTGACCCAATTCTCATCTATTACTACTTCTGAGTCTTCCCAATCTCCCCCTGCATTCTCTATATCACCCTGAATAGTAAAATAACTGGTCAGTCTCCGTCCATCTACTAAATCCGCTGACACCAAAAGCCATGGTGCATGACAAATAAATGCAATGGGTTTGCCTTCATCATCCATTGCTTCAACAAATTCCTGAGCTTCTTCATTAACTCGCAAGGCATCAGCATTCAGCGCACCGCCTGGCAACATGACAGCATCAAACCCATCTGGATCAGCACTATCTAGAGTCATATCCACACTCACCTTTTGTCCTTTTTCATCATGCCTCATCGCCTGAATTTCTCCATTATGAGGAGCAATAACACTCACTGCTGCTCCTGCATCTTCCAAAGCCTTTTTTGGTTCCAATAGCTCTACTTCTTCAAAATCATCTGTGGCAATAATGGCAACATTCAAACCATCCAACTTTTTACTCACAAAAAAACTGTAGAAGAAAAAGATAAAACACTATTGATAAATACGTAAGGAATTTACAACATTTTTGTATAATAATAGATGTATGCAAAAGAAACTGCATCTTCTTTCTTTTCTTTTTTTTAGTCTTTGCATTGCTTTTTACTGGTATACCCATACTGTCCAACCATCTTCTCCATCTCTAAACACTCTTTCAGTAACACCTGTTTTGGGCGAGCAAACTAAATCAGCAGATTGCATATCCCTCAACGGTATGCCTGACTCATCCTGTACACCTGGTGCAATTTCCTCAAGCGCTACCAAGGAGCAGGTCTGTACGCCAGGCTATAGCGCATCGGTACGAAATGTCACTGCTGAAACAAAAAAGCTCGTATACAGTGAATATGGTATTACCCACCACAGTAGAGGTGAATATGAAGTAGACCATTTAATAAGTCTTGAATTAGGTGGGTCAAATGATATTGCTAATTTATGGCCGGAAGCTGCTTCTCCAACACCTGGCTTTCATGAAAAAGATTTAGTGGAAAATTATCTGCATGATATGGTGTGTAAAGGAAGCATGAGCCTTGAGCAAGCACAAATGCTAATTGCTCATGATTGGGAAAGTGTCTATAAAAGTGTCCCAAATATACAGGACTACAATTGGAATAAGAGACACGAATAAAAGTTAATGGCGTTTTTCTTGCTAGTTGTGGTACAATCCCTCCTATGGGACGTAAGGAAATTGATGGGAAAGCTCCTCTTGTTGAAAAAAAACTTCAACAGGTTATTCGCACTGTTGAAACAAATAGATATTCTGAGACAGGTCCCAATACACGAATGCCAGGAGAAAGAAAGGGAGATTGTGATTCAGTTAGTCTTGATATTCTCGAAGAAGCAAGAAAACAAGGGCTCACAGGATACACACTTTTTGTTGATGAGTTACAAGAAAGACGTGGAGCAATGGTTACTCTTTGGCATGTGTTAGCAGTTATTGAAAATTTTGGCGTTGATCTTACTTTTTGCCAATTTGAAGATAAAAATGGAACTGCTTATGATGCTCCAGTTGCCAACGCTAACCATACTCTCAAAGATAGACTACGAAGAGACGGCTATTTTGAGCTAACAGATGATACTCTGAATGATTACTTAGATTTATTAAATTTACAGGGAAACAACGTACGAAGAATGCGTATGATTGAGCTTCCCATTATTGGTGAATAGTCTTTAGGCTGCTTTTGGAAGTTGACTTAATTCCACCCATTCACCTGGAACCATAACTTTCCCTTGATGTGCTTCTATTTTCCTTTTCTCTTCTTTTCCATCCCGGTTTTTAAGTACTACCACTGCGTCCGTTATTCCCATTTTTTGTCTTCTACCCCTTTCCATTGATCTTGCAACTTCTTCATGTCCTATCTCTCCATGTTCATCAATTGCTGCAGCAACCTCTTGGATTCCTTCCCAATGAATTCCAATCAAAGCACGTGCTGTTGCAGCTGCAGCAGAGGCGTTATGACCACTTGCTTCTGTTATGTATACATCCCAACTTGTTCCATCACATCCATGAGCATGAGGACCCATAGCAGCAACTGCGTTACCACGATCAAATTCCGTAATCCCCTTATATCCTGGTCCAGGTCTCTTGCTTGCTCGCTTCACATAAACGCCTTCTACGTAACCTAAGCCTGCATGTATTCCTTCATGAAGTGGTGTCCCTCCAACATACTTTTTGGATTTTTCAAGAGAAACTGCATGGACCTGGTTTCCGTTTTCC
>CAZRBN010000047.1:0-10594 GCA_964598355.1 uncultured Gammaproteobacteria bacterium | reverse complement strand
AGTTTTACTTCTTATTCCCCCCTTACCAGGTTATGAGGTGATTTTTAATAAATATATCTAGCATAGCCTTATGGTTGGAAATGAAGTTATACCTGTTGAAAACTTTGGTCAACCAATTACTTTAGCTTTTAGTAAAACGGGAAGGACCTTTCTTAGTGAAAGAATTACCGGAAGGATTTGGGAAGTAGATCTTAATTTCCATGATGCGGTGCGAGAAATTGCTCAAAAAGCTAGATTGATTACTTCTTTTCCTGTAGTTCCTTTACTAGGTCATAATGAAACTGGGCTTATCGGTATTGCCTTAGATCCGGATTTTGATTCTAATGGATACATCTATTGCTATTATACTTTTGGAAGCTCAGAACAAGACTTTCGTAATCAGGTTGTTAGGGTTAAAGAAGATGGCACAGATGCAATGATTCTACTAGATAATATTCCTGCTGGGATTATCCATAACGGTGGAATATTAGCTTTTGGGGCGGATAAGACTCTATTCATAGGAGTAGGTGTTAGTAATTTTGAGAAAGAAAAAGCACAAGACATACACTATTTGGGAGGAAAAGTATTAAGGATTAATCCTGATGGTAGTATACCCGAAGATAACCCTTTTCCTCATTCACCTGTTTATTCTCTGGGACATAGGAATATTTTCGGGTTAGCATTACATCCAATGACAGGTAAAATCTATGCTTGTGATGTTGGGCCTGACAATAATGACGAAATCAATATTATTGAAAAAGGTGGTAATTATGGATGGCCAGATGTGATGGGTGTTTCGGATAATCCAAAGTATGTAAATCCAATAAAGACATACACCCCCGTTATTACTCCTACTCAATCTGTATTTGTGGGTAATAATTTATATTTTAGTAGTTTTAACGAAGGAGTTGTTCATATGTTGACTTTATCAGGAGAAAAATTTGACAAAGTCGAAAAGGATGAAATTGTTTACAAGGATAAACCATTTGGAATAATTGGAGTTTTTTATGGACCAGATAATTATTTTTATATTACCACTCCTGCAAGTATCTCTAGATTTAGATTATGATTGATGAAACATACAATACATAATTACATGTTGGAAGAGCTTTCAATGAATTAACAGTGTGTTAGAATGAATTGTATGAGAAAGATTATCGTCCTCTCTTTTATTACCCTCGATGGTGTTATGCAAGCACCCGGTGCCCCCAAAGAAGATACGAGCGGTAACTTTACCTATGGCGGATGGACAGTCCCCTACTTTGATGAGTTTCTTGGCCAAATAATGACTGAGCAAATGGGCAAACCCTTTGACCTATTACTTGGAAGAAAGACATTTGAGATATTTGCATCCTATTGGCCTCAGCATCCTGAAGAAGGAGCTAGCATTAATAATGCAACAAAGTATGTTGTTTCGAATACCTTGTCGTCGCATGAGTGGAAGAAATCGATCTTTTTAAAGAATGTGGATGAAATAAAAAAGCTCAAGCAGCAAGATGGGCCTGACTTACAAGTACATGGTAGTGGCAACTTAATCCAAACACTTATGCAGAATGATTTGGTAGATGAATTTTGGCTCAAAATATTTCCTGTAACACTTGGTACGGGGAAAAGATTATTTGATAATGGCACTATTCCTGCATCATTTACTCTTAGTGAATCTAAGACCTCTCCCCTGGGAGTAATTATTGCCAACTTCAAACGTGCGGGAGAAGTCAAAACAGGATCATTCTAAAGTTAAGACGACATGTATCTCTAGTTGGCAAAATATAGAAAAAGCAGGCTTCTTTTAGAAGCCGAGTCTTTCGTTTACAATGATGATGTATACCTTACGTCCTATCATTGGGTTTTCCTTGTGAAGAACTAAGGTCTTAGTATGTGTCGTCCCAAATCCATAAACACCCTTCATGCGCTCATCTTCAAGCGGTATCACGTATTCCTCAATGCGACGAAACGCATCAGTGAGGGTTGGTGTTATTTTCTGAGCACCAATGACTAGTATAACATTGGGTGAAGTGAATGCGAGGTGTGGAAGTTGGCTTCCACTATTGGAAGCAATTACTATTTCTCCTGTTTCAGTAACAGCATGTGCACTTCCAAGATAAAAGTCAGAAAGAACTGACTGACGTCTCAATTGTGCCTGCTTCGTCATATCAGGTTCGGCTAAGATTGCATCATGGAGGTTTTCCCATTTGTGTCCACCATTTTTAAGGAGTTCTGTGAATCCAATCTCTCGAAGAGTTTCAGATGATCCATTCATAACAGAAACTCCTTGAGGGATCAGTTCTCCTATCTTTGCAAGAGCTTCTTCTTTGGTATTAACATAAATAGGAATAAAGTTATTCTCTGTAAGTGCAGTTATCGTTTTTTTAACTGATTTACTGGAAGCTACTGATGTAGATTCTGAATTTGTTTTGCCGTCTTGTTTTAATTGAAGGTTTGTTTGAGCTGTTTGCATATCTATGCTATAATTACTACAGAATTTATAGTGCTATAAAATATATAGTACTACAGAACATGTAGTATGTCAACAGATAGAAATAAAAAATTATCAAACGAAGTAAATAATGCCATCAAAATGCTTGGTGATGAGCATATTCTTTGTATCATCGGTAGTCTTTGTGATGGTGGGATGCGTTTTAATGAAATCCAGCGAGCAATAAACGGCGTCAACCCTACAACGCTTGCAGACAGATTAAAGAAGCTTGAACATGAAGGTATTGTGGTTAGAAAAGAAGAAACATTAGATAAAGTATCTGTGGTATATGAACTAACACAAAAAGGACAAGGTATTCTTCCAATTGTTAATGAATTCGCAAATTTTGCAAAAAAGTTTTTATAATACTGAGAAGTTCTATAGAGAATTCCCTTTGTAAAAATTTCCTACATAGTAGTTCGATGAGCTCACATTTTTTGATCCACTAGTGCCAGTTATAGCACTCATACATATTATCTTGTGCAACTTTTTTCCTCCTCATGCATTAGTATATATAATACCCTTTGTGGCATATTATTTTTATGGATTTATTAAAGGAAAAGCAACTTATTGAAGAAGCCCGATCTAACCCTCTTGCTTTCGGTAAATTGTATGATATATATTATCCCAAAATCTCCAATTACCTTCTCCACCGTTTGTCAAAGGTTGAAGCAGCACAGGATATAACATCAGAAGTGTTTTTTAAAGCAATGACAAAGCTGCATACTTTCTCATGGCAAAATATTTCCTTTGCTGCATGGCTCTATAAAATTGCAAATAACGAAATAAAAATGTATTACAGAAAAAAAGAGAGGAGATTCTTCTCTTTGGAATTTCTTTTTGATACCTACCATTTTGAACCACTAGACTCAATGGATGTAGAAAAAGATTATATTGCTGCCGAAGAAGCACTTGCAAGAAACCAACAATTTATTGAAACACAAAAACACCTCTTCAAACTCCCGTTTATGTATCAGGAGATACTTGTTCTGCGTTTTTTTGAAGAGAAAAGTCTTTTGGAAATTAGCGAAATAACTGGCAAAAATTTGAACACAGTAAAATCGCTTATTGCACGTGCAAAAGACAAATTGCGAGAACACATAAAAGATACCGGAGGTGAGAAATAATTTCTTAGATGCAACTTTTTTTGTGGGTTTGCATTATTAAGGTAGGATAACTATGAAACCAAATACTACAATTACTGAATTAGAAAATATAAAAATACAACCGATTGATATGCAACATCATCGTGCAGCATTACGAAAAGCACTGCTTACTTCATCTTACTGGAATAAAAGAACGAGTTTGAAAGACTTCTTAATGAGAGTGGGTGAAGATATAATGCAAAAAAACAAATTCATAAGTGTAGGAATTGCAATAAGTGCCATGACTGTCGTCCTTTTTATAGCGAGTGGTTTTATTTCAAAGAATACAAAGACAGCGTATGCTGAGCAATTAGCGCAAAAGAGCTTTCAGGCAGTCTCGAATTTGACACCGGGACAACTGCAAGTACTCAAACAAAAATTGCCTATGGATCCAAATGAGTTATTGCAGGAAGCGAAAAACGCCAAGGATTTAAAAACGCTTACATATGACGAGTTTGTCAGTCAACATCCACATATAAAGATGGGACTGCATACAGGTGATGGAAACGCAATGTTTGGTCCTATACCGTCAGGTTTGGGTACACCAGAAGCGATAGACATGCATAATTTTAAGTTTCTGCAGTTTACTGATTCAAAAGGAAACAACGTTGTCCTTGGGATTGATAAGGATAACTTGCCTGTATTCATGTTTGGAACAGGAAAAGATGGCAGTAGCTTTGGAGTAGTTCATAAACCTGGAGGTGCCAAAGGGCCGATGAATGGATCAGTGATGATAGGAGGAGATGGCAAAGCTGGAGCGCCAGATATGAAGAACGGAGGTTTTGGGGTTAGCAGTAGCGATGGTAAGATTCTTAATGTCAACGGCAAAGAATATATAATTCCTACTGGAGCCAGTGAGGAATCAACTGTTCAGATAGTGAATGGTGATGTCTATATCAATGGTATAAAAGCAACATTAAAACAATAAAATAATTGGAGCGACGAAAGTCAAACCAGTAGCCAGTAAGCAGCTTTACAAAAGGCTGCTTTTGGCATACGAAGTTACAAGTATAATCTAAGCTTTATGTTACGCTACAGCTACTGTTGGTGCATTCTGGAGATGTTTTCATTTTTGTAAAATTTTATTATCATAGATAAAATTCCCAATCTCGTGTCCGATAAAATCAATTCCCACAAAAGAAGGGTGAATATCATCAGTTGGATTAATATAGAGCATGTTTCCATCTCCCTCCTTCGTTAATGACTTTTCATAAATATTAATAATTGGTATAGAATGATTTTTTGCATACTCAATATGGTTTTTAATATATGCCATCCGTTCTTCTGCTAATTTGGTTCTATCTGTAGGTGAATAATCTGGTTGTACTCCTTTTGCGTAGTTTGTTTTATTGGGTGCAATAGTGGAGACAAATACAACGGCTGCATGGGGGTGCGTCGTAATCAATGTTTTCATGAGTGCATCTAATGCAAGGCTTTGTTGTCTCAAACCTTCTTCCTGTCCAAATTGTGACAGTGGATTGTAGCCAAATGATTCTATGAGAATCAGATCAAAATCCTCAGAAAGTAATGGTCCAAAAGTATATTCACTAATGGTCGTTTTTTTTGTTAGTTCGTCGTTTACAGCCAAAATATTGCTTGATTTTGCATAATTATCGATGATAATCCTTTGAGGGTCTTGTGAGCTCTTTCTATATAGTGAATTCATATATTCACTCATGCCTCCCCCATGCGGACCTAGTGCTGCTGTCATTGAATCGCCAATCATGACAATTTTATACACATCTTTTCTTTCAATCGCTGGCAGAGTGTATGAGCTAAAGATAAATGGAGTTGGAGTAGAAGTTAGCGTAGGAATTGGCGTTGAAATTTTGGGGAGTGGGGCTTTGGGTTTGCTTATAAGGAAAACAATTAAGAGAAAAGAAGCAATAAGTAGATAAATTATAATATAACTTTTTTTCATTGTGTATAGTATACACGTCAAATGTACATATGTCTTACTTCCATGTAAAGGTCTGTTTAAAAATACCCTTCTTAGACTTTAGCACTTTTGTTATACTTCAGCTATGAAACGAGGGGTTGATTATATAGGTGTTGGAGTAGGAGCTGCAATTTTCAATACAGAAGGGAAATTGTTTATTACTTTGCGAGGAAAAGAAGCCAAAAATGAACGAGGCAAGTGGGAAATTTCAGGAGGAAGCGTTGAGTTTGGAGAAACATTCCAAGAAGCCATAAAGAGAGAAATCAAAGAAGAGGTTGGAGTAGAAGTAGAATACAAATTTCTTTAGAATGGTGCGGAAGTAGCAGCAAATGAGATGTTTATTTTTGCTCCATGAGAGCAAAAAGTTTTTCGACAGTGTTGTAGTTTCGTATTGTTATATCCTGATAAATCGCTTTGCTAATAAGCTTTGGAAAACCACTTTTTGTTAGACCACTCATTTTAGTGGACATATAGACAACACCAGGACCTTTTTCAATAAAATCTATACCATCTTTTAGTTGGACTTCTTTTATCACATCATCTGGTTTTGATGGATTTTTAACAAATGCAATATATTTTCGTAGATCCTCATTTTTCCAAGTATTTGGGATATGTTCTAATACATGTTGTAACTCTTCATAAGAGAGGACAACAGTTTTAATTGCAAAAAAAGTTTTCTGCAATAAGAGATCAATTTCTTTTGTAAGTTGTTTAACATCATTTTTATTTGATTCAAACACGACATTACCACTATTTATGTATGTTGCTACGTTACTAAATCCTGCATTTTTAAATGTTTCTTGAAGTTCTGACATTTTCACGGTACTATTCCCCCCAACATTTATTCCTCGTAACAATGCAGTATATTTCATAGGTATAGTGTAACATGCGAGATGGTGAATAAAAAGTTCAGTCTTGTCAATTCAGTTTTTGCCTCAATACAGCCTTTAAAGTGAGTGTTTTTTCTATTAAATTACTACTTCACAAAGACAAAAACCTTCGTTACAATAACTTAACCAAATGAAAAAAATACTTGTAGTAGTTTGTCTCTTAGCGATTGTCGTGTTAGGAATCGGCGTGTCCTACTCTTGGTTTCATAGTATGAGTAGTAAGATTTTTGTTTCTCGCCAAGGTACTTCTGCTTCCACTAACACTATACAACAACATCTTATAAACAAAACACCAATTACTATTGCTCTGCTTGGTTATGGAGGAGGAACTCATGACGGGGCATACTTGACTGATTCAATGATGGTTATTCATATTAATCCGAAGATTCAGAAAATATTTCTTATCTCTATTCCCCGTGATTTGTGGGTAAAAATACCAACAGATGGAGAAACGAGTAGCTATTGGAAAATAAATGCTGCATATGAGCTGGGACTTGATGATGCTAATTACCCAAACAAACAAGCTCAATTTAAGGGACAAGATGGTGGAGGACATCTAGCAGAATATATGGTATCTCAAGTAACAGGATTCCCTATTGATTACTTTATTGGTATGGACTTTAGTGGATTTAAACATACTATAGATAGCCTTGGTGGGGTTGATATCAATGTAGAAACTGCCTTTACTGACTCACAATATCCTATTGATGGAAAAGAGGCTGACTTATGTGGACATCAATCATCAGAAATACCCGTATTGGATACGCAGGCTGCTAGTACCTCACCTGAGTTGGTATATCCTTGCCGATACGAAAATCTTCACTTTGATGCAGGATTGCAACACATGGACGGAGAACGAGCGTTATCATACGTGCGTTCAAGACACTCACTGCAAGATGGAACAGATTTTGGTAGAGCAAAAAGACAAAGAAATCTGCTTATAGCAGTAAAACAAAAAATACTTTCAACAGCATTTATCCCTCATATACTTCCCTTTATGACATCTCTAGGAGATGATTTCAAAACAGACTTGACACTTGATGAGGTAAAAACATTTATCCAAAGTATAAATACGTTGAATAAATATAAAATAGAAACACTTTCGATTCAAGATTACCTTGCTGATGCAACCTCAAATGATGGACAAGCAATTCTGCAACCAAAAGATGGGTTGGATAACTGGACGAGTATCCATACGTATATAGCAGATATAGTGACTGAAAAACCAGAGCAAGTTGCAGCAACAGTCCGTGTTGAGAATGGAACAAACATCCCTGGTCTTGCTAGTCTTGCGGTAAATCGACTCAGAGATAAAAATATTAAAACAGTAGGCCCAACAAATGATAATTCACAAACATTCCAACAAACAACAATTACGTTGTATGATAAAAATATAAATCAAGGAGATGTAGATATACTTAAAAAAGAATTTGGCATAAATACTGTTACCTATAAGTCTGGCAATCAAACAACATATAATGTGCTTGTAATTGTTGGGAATGACTATAATGCAAAAGAAGGCAAGAAAGTATTGAATGAACCATAGATTTTTTCTTAAGAACTTCTTCAGGAATTCTACTTTTTGATATAATCCAAAGATTATGGATCTGGCTAATACAAATAGAAAGAAAATAGAATATCTCTTGCGCCTTTATGGCTCGGATACTTTGTCATACTTTCATCTTCAGAAAGAGAGACAGTATTTCTTTTCTCCTACAAACAACTCTTTTTTATCTTATAAAATTATTAACAATGTCGTAGTTATACCAGGTGACCCGATTGGTCCAAAGGAAGAGAGACGACTTCTTGTAGAAAGTTTTCTGCAGTATATTTCTGCATGGGGGTTTTCGCCTTGTTTTGTTGGTGTTAGCGACGAATATGTACAAATTCTTCGAGAGCAAAAAATGAAAATAACAAAAATGGGAGAGGAAGCAATTCTTGATTTACAATCGTTTACTACTACTAAACTCAAGAAAAAAGTAAGAAGAGCAGTTCATCATGTTGCCCAACTAAAAATTGATGTCTTCTTTTGTAACTCTGTAACTATGCCTGTACCTATACGAAAGCAAATTGAAATCCTTTCTCAAGAATGGGTGAATAAAAAAGGAGGGAAAGAGAAAGGGTTTTCAATGACACTGAAGAGACTGCCCGGAGTAGAAGATATAGATTGTGAATTTGCCATAGCAATTAAAGAAGGAGAAGTTTTAGGATATCTCTATTTTACTCCCTGCTACCCCTCTAAAAGCTTATCCCTTGATCATATACGAAGTAAAAGAAATAGCCCAAATGGTCTACATGAATTTCTTATTATTAAATCAGCTGAGTACTTTAAAGCAAATCATATAGAAAAAATAAGTCTTAACTTTGCAGCCTTTGCCAATATGACTAATTCTTCATATACTAAATTAGAAATAAGAAAGAAAATCTTGATGTTATTAATGAAGGTGTATAAATGTGATGCATTGAAATTTTTTAATAACAAATTTCAACCTATGTGGAAAGATCGATATCTCGCATTCCCTTCACTTTTGCAAATACCATGGTATACATGGGCAATTTTACAAGCAGAGAGATAAGGCAATCAAGGTGTCCAGACAAGTGGATGCTATCATCGTTGTAAAAGCTCTGCAATTGTAACCTACCATCAAAACTGTAATAAAAATAGAGTAAAATACTTTGTATATGACAGATACTAAAAAGAGATGTGAATGGGTAGGGGCAGATCCACTCAATGTTACTTATCATGACGAGGAATGGGGTGTCCCCGTCCACAATGATACGCGACTCTTTGAATTCTTAATACTAGAAGGCGCACAAGCGGGACTCTCTTGGACAACAATTTTGAAAAAAAGGGAAAATTATGAAAGGGCTTTTGATGCATTTAATGTAAAGAAAATTGCACAATATGATTCATCAAAAATTGACTCACTTCTCTTGGATAGTGGTATTATCCGAAATAAATTGAAAATTGCTGCAACTATTCAAAATGTAAAAGCATGTATTACCATACAAAACGAGTTTGGAAATTTGGATACATATATATGGCAATTTGTCGGAAATAAGCCAATTAAAAATTCATTTAAAACATTACGTGACTATCCTACTAAGACAAAAGAAGCAGGAGCAATGAGTAAAGACTTACTACTAAGAGGATTCAAATTTGTTGGTCCCACGATCTGTTATGCTTTTATGCAGGCCGTTGGTATGGTGAATGACCATCAAGTACAATGCTTCCGTTATAACGAAGTATAATGCAAGTAGGTTTGAATAGATCAACTCTGAGGAACGTTATTAATTATTTGAAAATCTTCTCGTGTAAGCTCCTGATATATCCTCATGTGCTACACTTATATTATGAATCCAAAGATATTTCTTCGCCTTGGAGGAAGTATACTCATTACCGTTGGTATCCTTGGGCTTATTGGTCTTTTAGGAAAAATTTCTTCAGCCAGTGTTTTTCATCCACCCTATTGGATTAACTATTTTCATTTAACACTTGGTATTATCATTTTTGCTCTTTCATTTACAAAACTCAAAAAGCTACAAATAGGATTTACTCTCGGAGCAACAATAGTAGGTACAACAATTGGACTTATAGGACTGTTGTTTGGTAGCTACTTTGCTAACAAATATAATATTCCTGAATTAAAAGATGTATCTGACCATCTAACACATTTAGTGGTTGGGCTTACCGCTTTCTGGGCATGGCGTAACCGAAAATCTTCCTCATGGCAATAGGTATATGGACAGTCAAAAAAGAAAGTACAAAGAGAACTTGATAGAAATATATACAGTATCTGCTTTTTTAGAAGTGTGACTTTCATCACTTTTTCTTAGTGTATATCGTCCGTTTTGTCTTCTCGATAAGAGAAGAAACAAGAAATACAAATGCACTTATCAGTATAAAAATGCTGACAATAATAACAAAACAGAAAAGAAGTGTTTGCGTTAATTCAATTGGTTTGGGTTTTGGATACTGAGCAACCCGAAAGTTCCACGAGACTGTAAATGGTTGAAAAGCATAAGGAGTCAGTGGTCTACCTGTTAGAACTATGTGATACATATCTCTATGTGGACACACATACTGACTACTAGTAGTCCATATACTAGGACTTTTACCTTTTTTCACAGTCAGGGGGAGGGTATAAATTTCTTTTCCGTACTC
>CAZRBN010000046.1:0-10832 GCA_964598355.1 uncultured Gammaproteobacteria bacterium | reverse complement strand
CGCAGTGTATCTAAAAAAGTATAACTTCCCTTTTGCATATAAATAATAGATCCAACAACTCCAATTTCTTTGAAATTATTACTTGTAAATATATCTTCTAAAGTAACTTTCTCAGGCCCTTTATGGCCACAGAAGGCATCATGTAATGCAATGATACCATTATTGGCGACAAACGGTGACCACAAATCATAATCTTGTTTTGTGTGCTTATAATCATGCAATCCATCAATAAATAATAATTTGATCGGCTTATTCCATTTTTTGGCTGCATCCTCAGAAGTAGCAACAAGAGGAGTAACTTTTTCTTGTACTCCTGCTTTCTTAAGATTATTTAGAAACTCTTTATATGTTGGGGCATCTTTACCCAATCCTTTTCCTTTTGAGTACTCTCCTTTATGCGGATCAACTGCAAAAACCTTTGTATGTTTACTTCCCGATGCAAGACAAATGGTAGATTTTCCTTTCCAGCTTCCAATTTCCACAATCTCTCCTTTTCCTTTAGCGTTTTTCGCTGCTTTATAGAGAAAGTACCCTTCGTGAGAAGATAACCAACCATCGAGAGGTTTTATAAAAGTTAGAATTCCTGACAAATTTCTCATGACACGCTTTCTAGTGCAGAGTATATTGCTTTTGTAAAAGTTTTAAAAGAGTATCTTTTACTTTGCTCTTTTCCCTGCCTTACCAAAGTATTTCTTACATTTGTATCTGATGCCACTTTTTCCATTGCTTTAGAAAGTCCGGGAATATCATAAGCATCCTTCAATATCGCTGCTTTCCCCACAATTTCTGGAATTGACCCCCTATCCGATCCTATGACAGGACATCCAACAGACATTGCTTCAACAAAAGGCAATCCAAAACCCTCATAGAGACTCGGACAAACAAATGCAACAGCACCGCGATACAGGGAAGATAATGTTTTGGTATGAGTTACTGCACCAAGCAGACGGATATCTGACCGAATATTTTTCGGCAAATTGTCCAGTAGTTTTGGTATTTCAGGGTCAAGCCAGGTACTTCCTCCTGCCATAAGGAGAGCTATTCTCTTGTGAGAAGTTTTCCTAAAATTTTCATATGCTTTAATGATGGACGGAATATTCTTTCCCTTTTTAAGGGCTCCTACATACAAAAAATAAGGATATTGAGACTTAAAAGAAGCCACTTCTGGCAATGGCACTATACCTGGATAGGCAACAATAATTTTGGATGGTTTTGTATGATATATCTCTATTAAATCGTCTTTTGTTTTTTGAGAAATAGAAATAATAGTATCTGACTTTCGTGCTGTTTGACTGCTATAAAACCTATGTTTTTTTACTGATGCAGCATACGCATATAATTCTGGGTATTTTTCAAATGCAATGTCATAGATTATTCCAATTGTTTTATAGGTACTGAATGGCAAGCGAAGTGGTACTGCCTGATTGGCTCCAAGAAATACGTCTACTCTATCTTGTAAAAGCCGCAGAGGAAGCCATAGCTTCATCCATCCTCTTGTAGGACGGACAACAACATTTTTCATGTTGCTACCAAACTCCTTCATAACAGTAGACTCTATTGGATAGAAACTATAGAGAAGATAGTTGTTTTTTTTATCTATTTTTCCAAGTTCTATCAGTGCATTTTTAACAATATGATAGACTCCTACTTTTAATCCTTCATCTTTTACCCCAAGACATCCAGCATCAACACCTATTTTCATGTTTCCACCTCCTGTATTTTCTATACCCGTCTGCAATGCCAGCAAAGGGAGTAATAAAGGACTGCAGGCTTACTTCCCTCCCAAATCCAAACATACAACGAACTGCCCACTCACTTAGTGTAAGAATAATAATTGGAACAAACCAGAAAGGCCAATGTTTTAGAAAAAAGTATGTCTCATTACTGAAAAAATCAAAATACCATTGTATTCGTCCTTCTGTCTTTCTTGTACCACCTGATTCTGCTCGTACGTGGAGTATTTCAACACGAGGATCAAAAAGAATCTTATATCCTTTCTTTCTCGCTCTTACGGATAAGTCAGCTTCCTCACGAATTGCATTACCTGTAAATTGTTCATCAAATCCTCCTACTTCTAAAAAGGCATCTTTTCTCCAACACATATTACATCCAATAAGTGACTCTATTTGCTGAGGAATTTTTGAGGAATATCCATCGGTAAATTTACCAAAGAATGTTATTCGTCCTGTATTTTTTCTGTCCGGCTCTTCTGCCTGTCCTCGCGCAATAGACCTTCCATTCACAGCTGCAATTTTATTACTAGTAAATGCATATTGAAAGAGCTCTGGAGACGTTTTTACTAAGACGTCATCATCAAAAAAAATAACGTATTCTCCCTTTGCATGTTGTACTCCAACGTTTTTGGCATGAGGAGTAGAGGCATTTTTCAAAAAGAAATACTGCAAAGCAAATCCTAATGACTTTGCCTTATCAACATATTCTTTCTCGTGATTTTCCGCCTGCTCAATAATAATAATTTCTGTGTCATTCTTTATTTTCCCTTTTAAAGAAAAAAACAGATTTACAACGTGCTCTTTTCTCTTATACGTAGGAATAATAATGGAAAATTTACTTTTCATTGATAGATGTAAAAAGTTGATAAAATTTTTGTGAATTTTCTTCAAGGGAAAACAAGTCGAGAACGACTTTTCTTGCATGTGTTGTATATTTCTTTCTATCTTGTAAAACCGAGAGAACTAAATCTTTGATTTTACTTGGAGAAGAATTTGTATATATCAAACCATTTTTATTTGGAAATATTATTTCTTTATTGCCTCCGATATTAGACGCCACACATGGAATTCCCATTGCATTTGCTTCGAGTAGAGAAATTGAAAGTCCTTCTTTGTGATAGCTCGGAAATAAAAGAACATCGAGAATACCCAGATATTCTCTAACGTCAGCAACAAAACCAGTAAAATGGAAATATAAAGATAGGTTTCGACTTTCCACTTCATGTTTAGCCCACTCCAGAGAAGAACCATCACCAATAACTAAAAAGCGTATATCTTTCTTCTCTTTTGCGATGAGAGTTGCAACTTCTACAAAATCTTCTATTCCTTTTTCCTTACTAACTGTACCTAAAAAACCTACAATTGACTTATTTTGCCAATTTATTTTTGATTTTAGTCTAAAAATAGTACTACTATCCAAAGGCATAAACTCATTCGTATCTATTCCAACATACATAGTTATAGCTTTAGTACCCCTAATATTATTAGCAATCAAATCAGTTCGAGTTGAATGAGAAACGCAAATTATTTTATCTACAAAACGTGCAACTAATACATACAACCACTTGATAATTGATGCTCTCTGTGTCGCAAAAAGTGGACCATGCTCTATCCAAACAACTTTTTGTTTTAATAATTTTAAAAACGGCGTTAAGAAAATCTTTTCCGTCATGGATTGAAAAACAATCAAATCAACTTTCCAAACCTTTGAAAATACCTTTTGGAACCTAGAAAGATATATAGGTAATACGAGTAAAGTTTTTAAAAAATGTTTTTTTGTTCCTATCTCATCCACGCCAGGTTGTACGAGAATTGTAGGAAATCCTATCTGCCTAATTCTCTTATTTAATTCATTATTATCTGAAGAAAAAATAATATCTAAATCAGAATATTTCTTTAAACCTTTGAGTAAATACAGGTTATATATTTCTGCTCCACTCAATTTATTACAAATTCTATTTATTAGTATCCTCATATAAAATTCCTAAATTTCTTAATCCATGCTATTTTTTTTCGTATTACAATATTTGACTTAAAAAAAGTATATCTAAGCCAAAATGCAAGTGATGTATAGCTAACACCTTGTTATGTAATGGTCCAAGGGTTATGACGCAGAGCTGTTTGGAATAATTCTGAATCTTTCAGTAATGTTTGATTGAGATGCTGATTAATATCAATTTCTTCAATATGGCTACTCCAAAACGCAGGAATATTATCTAAAGTACTCTTTAGATCAGCACCATAAGTACTATCTCTAAAGCTGTATTTTTTTGCTAATGGATTTATATTTACCCACCCATCTCGATAGGTATTATATCCATAGGCAATTTTTATGTTATTTTCAAAAAATCCTTTTGGGATAAAAAGAGGAGGAATTTGATCTGCCTGAATTTCATGGGGGTGTCCCACCATGTGTTCATATCCATCAAAATGCGCACAAATTTCTTTTTTAGGAGCTATAATAACATGATTTTTAACGCTTACATTATCTTTTATATCTTCGGCTCGGATTACTCTTTTACTACCTAGGTCTACTGATGCAAACCATTTGCTAAATAAATTCTTGTGTACTATTTGTACAGATGCAAATTCTCCTGTTGGAACCAGGTAGATTTTTGCAAGAAGACTATCTAATAGTAACGTCGTATGTTGGCCGTTGATTTCGTATGCAGGAGTACCTTTGACGGGGATATTGAAAAATTCACTAAAATGAGAATACATTATAGAGACATATTCATATTTCTTTTTCCATTTTTCTGCTATCTTTATGAGTTGATTTATATACTTTGCAATATCGGGGTCTGGAGATATTATTGGATGATCGTTATTAGGAGCATAAAAAATCCAATTATCACTATATTTTTCAAGTATTTTCAAAGATTTCCTATATTCTTTTTGATTAGCACTCCTTCTGTGCATAATCTTTGCCTTTGGAAATAGCGATTTTATATATGTATCAAATTCCTTATACTTTTTAGGATCGTCCAATTCATACCTAATAAGTACATGTGACCAAGGATACTGTGCGTAACTTGCGAGAACATACTTTGCAATATCCAGTCTTGTTGGCATTTTGTACGTATCACAATTTTTCCGTATGTCTTCTCGTAACAAATCTCTACTTCTTCCCGGTAAAGGAATATCTGTAATATAACTATCAAAATATAAAATCATACTGTAAAAAGAGGGTTATTTTTCTAAAATAATTACTTTTTTATTATACGTAAGTAGTTGTTTCTTTATTTCATCCTGATACGCTGCTGCCTTCACAATGACTGTTATTGGCTTATTTCCCTTTATAATATTTGGCGAATATATAGAAAAAGATGTCCCATAAAGGCGTTTATTTTGTTTAATGGTGGAATTATCTAGAATACCCTTAATCTTCTTTCCCTCTAATCCAAATTCTAGTAAAACCTGTGAGAAGACGTGTGCTCCAAAAAGATAGATATCACAATCTAACTTCGAGATTTTCTTATTCAAGCTTTTAATTAATTTCTCATGGTATTGGATAAAGTCATTATATAATTTCTTATATTCTTTATATTTAGACGTATATGTTATTGACTTATTTCTTTCGGTTTTTTCTGTAGCATAGAAAATACTATGGTCCAAATAATACTCCTTTTTAAGAATTTTAAATCCATGCTTTTGCAGTAAATAATCAATGAAGTGTTCTGTCAGAAAAATCGTATGTTCGAAATTAAGACAATTTGTATACTTATACTCCAACCATTTATATAAATTTGGAATAGAGAATATTTGTTTACCCCCCTTTTCAAGATTTTCAAAAACTTGAGAGAGAAAAGTATTGGGATCGTACAAATGTTCTAACACATGGGAATGCACAATAGTATCTTTTGGCTCAGTGTAGATAAATTTATTGTCAAACCAGGCATTAATTACTTTTACCTTTTTTGTCTCTTTACATAAAGGTAAGGGTTCGACAATTGTCCAGGTAACATTCTTCCTATTTTTTGTATACAGCTTTGCAACGACACCGTTCCCTCCGCCTATTTCTAAAATATTTTTAGGGTGGAATTTTCCAATAAATTTGCTGAAATCTATATAATGGTTTTTCCAAACCGATCCACCGCCGACACTGTGTTCTGTTTGGTAGACCAAATCCAAGGGCAGCACCTTATCAAGCTGAATTATTCCAGAATCTCTACAGATGCCAAAACTCATGTCAGCTTTTATATCCTTTCCTTCATCAGTATTATCCACATAACTTATAAATACAGGAAAGTTTTTAAATGTATACAGGTGTTCTAGGTTTTTTTTACCAGTAATGATACTTTTATTTCTAAGGATATACTTCATGTATTCAAAGACAGATCGAGAAGGACAGATTACTTGATTTATTTTTCTTCTTTTTTCCACGCACCTGATCCCTGCGTAAAATCCAGAGAGAAAACATCAAACTCTTTACCAAAAAAAACTCCAAGAATATGCAGGACAGCTTCAGCAACTGCACCTTCGCTACCAATTGCTGATGTCACATGATTTGCATATTTTTTAGTATTAAAGAAAGCATTAGCAGGTGCAATACTATATGCAACTTCTTTAAAAACAAGTGGGTCAAAAATACCATCTCCCATATAAATAGTCTCTTCCAGATTGTAGTGCTCTTTTATCCAGTTAACTCTTTCAAAGGTACTCACCAAATCCAAAGGCAGTTTCATATCCTCTTGAATTCTCTTCTGCGTAATAGGAAACCCTCTTTTGTCTCCTGTAATTACATGGATATTCATCTTTCCCTTAAGCAGAGACAGTGCATCCGCATCCTCTGGACCGTATTTTTTCATGACTTTCCCCTCGCTTGTATAATAGAATTTCCCATCCGTAAACACACCGTCTGCATCAATAATGAAATTTTTAGGCTGTATTTGCATATTATTCCTTTTCAGTAAGCGTCCCCCATAAGTTTATTTTAGCAAAATAAAAGAGAAAATTACCATAGGGATGATGATGCAAGGGAGAACTGCTAAACCAAATTAATGCAGTTAATATTTTTACTTTTTTTAAATCATACCCATTGTCGCGGATAAAAGTGTGTAAAACTTTTTGACACTGCACTAAATTCTCTTTTCTGAGAATGTCTAATTCTACTTTTTTACCATTTATAGCAAGGGAAAACAGATTTCTGTGAACTATACTATGGTTTATCGTAAGGTTATGATTGAGTTTAGCAAGATCATAGTACAAATCTCCCGCTTGTGCTAATCCTCCAAAATTTGCTCTCCAATCTAAGAGTGAGTATCCTCTAGGAGTTTTTATAATATTATCGAGTATATAATCTCCATGGAAAAATGTTTGAGTAGCATCCGATAATGATACAAAATTAATTTTTTGTAACATTTCCTTTACTTTGGGTACTTTTTCACCATTTATAATATGCTCAGTGTCAGTAATTTCTCTAGCGTTAAGAAACTCATTTATTCTGTCTGAAGTTTTCTGATAGTAAAAATCAAAACACGCCTTTTTAAAGTCTTTTTCAGGAACTTCTTTAGTTAGTTTCCAAAGATTTTTTTTAGACCAGCTGAGAAACTCTAGAAAGTTATGAGGTGTAGCAACATCTGCATAAAGATCTCCTTTTACATATTTATATGAGAAAAAATTTCCCAAAGAACCAGTTATTTCAGGAACAAAACCTTTTAATATTTTTCCTCTTTTTATAATTTGTTTACTAGTAGACTCATCTGAGTAGAACTTTATAACCTTATTATTAATAAAGAAAATTGACTCTTTTGGTTTATCTAAGTTGTAAAAGGAACCAGCAAATTTTGCTTCAGCTATTTTCAGTGAGTCAGTATTGCCAGTATCTAGCCATGTTTTGAATTCCCGCACTTTAAAATCAACTCCTGCTGCAATTAATTCATTGAGCACATGAACATCAGCGAGTGATTCTTGATATGTATTATCTTTATACAGTTTTTTAACGTAAGTCCAGAATTTTTTATAATCTGCAATGCCGACCAATCCAATATGTAAAAAATCAGGATTGATTATCCCTTTTTCCATTATCTTCTGTATTTTGCCATTCAAAACATTAAACGAAGTGTAATTAGTAGAGCCTTCTCCATTGTATCCTCCTATCCAATTTGTTGCTGGAACGGGTATTTTTTCTCTCACAATCGTATCGCTTGCATGAAAGATAAAAGGAGATTGTAAATGAAAAGATGCTTTTAACATGGAGTACCCCAAACTACTTCCTTTACCTTGATAATTATCTACCTGTACAAATACAAATGATTTCTCTGGATACGCTAATAGAAGGAAATCTTTTACCTGGTGGCCAAAGTGCCCAAGAGAAATAACAAATTCTGTGTCAGGGGGATAGGATTCAATAATATGAGCAATGACAGGTTTGGTCCCCACACGAATAAGCGTTTTGTTTCTGTATTTGGTAATATCCCCCAAACCGTTTCCTACACCTGATGCGGGAATAAATACTTTTAAAAGACTATTTTTCATCAGTCATAATATAAGATATTTAGATTGCAAAAGCAAATGCAATTTCATACAATAGTGTAGATAGAAGATACAAAGCTATACATTTTATGTTGTCAATTACATCTTATCCCTATAAAATTCTTATTACGACTTCGGGAACAGGATCTCGCTTGAAAGCGCTTACGAAAGATACCAACAAATCATTGATACAAATCAATAATAAGGCTATTATTTCCTATATTGTTGAGTCATACCCTACAAATATCGAAATGGTTATTACCTTAGGCTTTAAAGGAGAACAAGTAGAACAATACCTTACAAGTAACTTCCCAGATAGGAAGTTTACCTTTGTTACTGTTTCTCCTTTTGAAGGGGACGGAAGCAGCCTTGGTTACTCTATGCTACAAGCAAAAGAATTCCTCGATTGTCCTTTTATTTTTCATTGTAATGACACTATTGTGCAGGGAAAAATCCCTAACCCAATATCCTATAATTGGAGTGGTGGGTCTTTAGGAAATGATCCAGCTCTCTTTAATACATATCATTACAGCTCATTTAAAGTCGACAATGACAAAATAACAAAGATACAGTCAAAAGGAGCAGACACATTTGACTATTTTCATATTGGACTTGTGGGAATAAAAGACTATGAAGCATTCTGGAATGAGTTAGAAGTAGCATACAAAGCAAATACTCACGATCAGACGCTCAATGATGTTACTGCCATCAATACGATGCTGCAGAAACATATTGCATTTAAACCAATACCATTTACTACTTGGTGTGATACAGGCAATCTAGAAGGTTTGGAAAATGCAAAAAAAATATTAGAGAAAACGTATTAGCTATTATTAAGTACTTTTCGGAGATCTCTTACTCTATCTAGTAATGGTGTTGGCGGTTGAAATATGGTCTGGGTTCCACAGACGAGCATTGATGCTCCTGCAGCCAGCATTCTGGGTGCGCTTTCAAAATTAACTCCTCCGTCTACTTCAATGAGGATATGAGGATACTCTGCTAATTTTTCTTTCAGGTGAGCGATTTTTTCTATCATACTGGGAATTAATTTATGGCCAACAATACCTGGATTAATGGCCATAAGCATAACTAAATCAAGCTGAGGTAAAACATAATCCAAAACATGTAAAGAGGTGGCTGGATTAAGGGCAACGCCTGCCTTTATTCCTTTTTCCTGTATTCTTCGCAGTACTCTATCCAAATGTTTGGTCGATTCGGCATGGACAACAAAAATATCATCCTTTTTATTAACTCCTGCTTTGACAAATGTCTCAAGATAGCTTTCAGCATCTTCAACCATCATATGTATATCCATAGGGATTTGACAGGTTTTTCTTATTTGGGTAATAATTTCTGGGAATAATCCATAGCGTGGAACAAATACCCCATCCATAACATCAAAATGGATATAATCAATGTTACCTTTCTCTAGTGTCTCAATTTCTTTATCTAAATGCATGAAGTCTGCACAAATAAGTGACGCTGCTAATGTATAGGTTGGTGTTTTTTTCATAGTTACTCAAGATTGAAATGTCTTTTCCACATTATATCAGAAGTTTGCTTTAGCTTGTCCATTAATACTAGGACTAGTGAATCAAAAAATATGGTAAGACACTGCTCGTTGAGTGTTGTCATGGGTTGCACAGAGGTAAATCCATTAATTTTTCGTAATTTGGAAGGAGCATTAATAACGACAACAGTGTCTGCAATTTTTGCCATTCTGGATTTATTATGGTCAATATAGCTTGAAATAAGGGCTATTTTTGCACCGCTTTGCTTACCAAGAAGCGTTAAATCATACATTGTTTGCGTTTCACCAGATCCGGAGCAAATAATAATAAGGTCTCCTTTTTTTACAGCCGGTATAGTTGAGTCTCCTAATGCATATGCTTTAAGTCCCATATGCCCAAGTCTCATAGCAAAAGCTTTTGATGCCAAACCCATTCTTCCTACTCCGCATACAATAATTATCTCGGCTTTCCTTATTTGTTGTATAAGAAGTCCTACTTGATACTCATCAACTTCACCTAAAACTTTACTTATTTCCTGCAGAACAGCAGTAATTTTTGGTTTTATTTGATTAGTCACTTTCATGCTTATAGTAGCCATACATTATCACGTATCTAAGAGAAATTCAAGAAAAGCTCTATTTTTTTGCTATAAGGAGCATGGCAGGAGTACGAAATTCTCTCATCAATTTTTCACCTAGAAAAAACTTTACTAGTCTTCCCTTCCACCCTCTCTGCTCTTTATTGATAATTTCATCTTCCTGAATATCTTTAAATTCTGCATTTTTCAAGAGCTCTGTCATATCTTTATAAGTAAAAAAATGAACGTGTCCACCATCATAAAAAGACTCGTCAATACTTGTTTTTGGGAAAATGCCTTTTACTGCAAGATCATATATATGATTTGAAAATCGGATATTTGGAGTTGAGAGAATAAGTATTCCATCTTTTTTTAAGACTCTATACATTTCTTTTAGTAGTACTCGTGGATCTAAAACATGCTCTATCACATCTAAGCACGTTATAGCGTCAAAAAAATTTGTTTTAAAAGGAAAGCTTTTTGAATTAAAATCAACAACACTTGTTATAAGTCCTCTTTTTTTTGCTCTTTCTAAGT
>CAZRBN010000045.1:0-11180 GCA_964598355.1 uncultured Gammaproteobacteria bacterium | reverse complement strand
ACCTGCAGGAGCATGATTACTGATTTGAGCAGCCTCAATGGCAAGTTGTAAAAGATAAATATTATGAATATCTGGCATTTCTCGTTTATTTTCGATTACAGCTTGTAACGCTCTGCCTGCAGGGAAAGAAGTTAAGGCACTTTCTACTCGCTTTATCTGTGCATCAAGAAGAGGAGTCTCTAAAAGACTTTGTGCCTGCTCAACTAATGTTGTAAAGTTTTTTCTTTGCAAAATTGGAGCTAAGGTTTCTCTAATCCGTTTTTCTAATTCTTGAGGAATAGGGTCTGGTGCTTTATCAATTGTCCCTAAATCAAAAGGTCTAAGATCTTTACTCAAAGATTGTATTGCAATTTCCTGTTCTTTAGAAAGGAAAAAGGCTTGACTATAATTGTTATTTGTATTGAGTAATTTGTCTAAGTCACTTTGTAATAGTGCACCTGTTAAGCTGGAGCTTTCTAGTTGGGCTCTTACTTTATCTAAAGCACTTTGGTTCTGTTCTCCTCGTGCATTTACTGATCTAATAAAATCATCTACTACTTGCGTTGTTAGTTCTGCTGATGTTGTTTGTTCAATGGGGGAGGAGGAAGACTTCGTTTCTTCATCATCTATATCCAAATCATTCATCAGTTGGATTAGAAGCTCGTGTCCTAAATCGGCACGAACTAGTTGGTTGCCGATTTTTACAGCCTGCTGTTTTAATTCAGCAATATTTTGGCTCACAAAAACTCCTTTTCCTACTTTTTGCTCGAAATTGAGGAAACCTGCTTTTGCAGCATCTGCGAGAGACGCATAAGGTAATTGTCCTTGTTCGTAGCTATTAATGAAGCTCTCTTCTAGAGAGCGGATAACGACACGAGATATTGCTTGTGATATCTCTGTTCGCAGTCTTTGAATATTTGCATTACTTCCTTGACCTTCTTCCTCTCCTGATAGTAGTCTGTAGTTCTTCTGCCTTCGTTCTACTTTAAATTCACCATCTGGTATATCGGTGAGGAGGGTAGGATAAGTTGTCAATAAAACAGTAACTATATCCTTGTCTAGTCCAAGAACCTGTGATTCTTTTTGCAACACTGTTCTGGAAATGCCATTATATTTTAGCGTGGTTACTAATTCACGAAGTTGTTCTTGACGTTTTCCCTCAACCTCTTCTTGTATCTGTTTTTCTGCATCGGTTAAAGGTCTGGTTGTAGGCGATTGTGTTTCCGGTGCTTGAGGAGTTTGTGCTTTTTTCGCAACCATAGCAGCGCCGTTTTTGAAGAAGTTTAAGGTTTCTTCTTCTCCTGGTTTAAGGGATGGTTGCTTGCCAAATTCACTAATTTGGTTAGCAGCGGTATTTTGATTTGCCTGCAACATATCTTGTGTTTGGCGGAGAGCTTTGATGGCCTGAAAAGCTGTTTGCCCTCCTAAGACATCCACTAAGAATGGTTGTATTGCATCCATTTCTTCAGATGTTAGTATCGTTACAAGTGCCTCGTTCGTTTTTACTCCATTTAAACAGAAAGTTTTGTAAAAGTCTCCATATTCGCCAGATTTTCCATCTCCAGAGAGTTTATACAATGCATCTTGAAGCAAATTTGCATCACGAGTATCCATTGTAACAGCAAAGCCAAGTTTGTTTAATGCTTGCAGCATAGACTGTTTATCTTGAGCATTTTCTATAAAGCTTTCTAGTCGGAGAGATTGTTTTCTCGACCACTGTCCCATTTCAACGTGATGGATCTGTTTTTTTATCTCATCTTCATTTTTACCGTCTGCCCTTAGTCTCTCATGGAACTCTTTTAATAATTGCTGTCGACTCTCAGAATCTTTTTTCCTGACCCTGTCATGCTGTGCCTCTAATGCATCATAAGAAGTAGGGGAAACATCTTTTAATGCTTGTTGGGTAACTCGAGATGTGTACTTACTATCATCAAAGTCACCTGTTGCTATGTGCCACATGAGTTTTCCTGAAGGGCGAGAAGCTTCAGATGAAAGTGCTTTTTCTGTTTGTGTTGAAGTAGGTTGTATTATCTTGACTTCTAGAGGCATACGCATATTGTATAGTGGAATTGAGGAGAAGAGAAGATAGCGCTACTCTAGCTATCGGGTTATGTCATCAACAACTGCTTTACATAAAAGCTCTTGTTCTCGTTGCAGGGTAAGTACTTCGCTTGGTATATCAAGTGTTTTGGCAACGTCTTTCACTATTTCTTCAGGTAATCCTCGGCTTATCAGGCGCCATTCTTCAATAAAAGATTTGTGGCTTAAAAAGAGGCTCATCAAGACTGCAACAATCTGGGCAGCATCAACGACTTTGGTAGGTTCAAGAGACGTAAGATCATAAGTATTGGTATTAAGGACAATAAGACGTTTGTCCCTCGTAAATTTGTAGATATAAACAATTACGGTTGCCTTATCAAGAAGAATGATTCCATACATACTCTCATAATATGAGAGATAAGTCTAGTCTGTCAAGAGTTTATTTTTCCCTGTCTATCAGGAGCTTTTTTATTTCAGCAAGTTCTTTTTCAATCGTGGTTAATTTTGTCGCAATAAGAGACTCAACAGCAGATTCATCAGTAAAATAGGTAAGGGGTCGATTTGTACTCTCAGCAATTTTTTTCAAATTTTCAAATGGGGGAATGCTTCGGCCCTTCTCATACGATGAAATTGCTTTATCCGACACTCCAATATGTTTGGCGAGTGTTGCTTGAGATAGATTGGCTTCTTCTCGTGCTTCCCGAATTCGTTTGGCTAGGATTTGTAGTGCTTTTTCCTGATCGATATGATTCATAATCTTTATTATACTATACCAAGAGAAATTGTTTGCTTATTAAATTTGAGATATGAAGAAGAGGATAAAAGACTTACCTCGCTCCGAGCGCCCACAAGAGAAGCTTTTAGAGAAGGGGCAATCTGCGCTTACGAATGAGGAATTATTAGCTATTCTCCTTGGAACAGGAACCAAAAAAAACAACGCAATTACCCTTGCTCGAGCACTCTTGAAAAAAATACCACTCGATGAATTAGATAAGAAGAGTTTGGATGTAAAAAAAATTCCTGGTATAGGAAAGACCAAACGTGCCCGTATTGTAGCTGCATTAGAATTAGGGGAAAGGCTATATGCAAGAACATCTTTTAAAACGAACATTCAATCAATAGAAGATATTCTCAAGCACGTTGAAGACTTGGCAGGAAAGAAACAAGAACATTTGCTTGTTTTCTATCTAAATGCCCGGTATGAGCTTCTGCAAAAAGAAACAATTGCTATAGGGAATGTAAATGTCTTGGGAATAGAATTAAAAGAGGTTTTTGCACCTGCGCTGATAACGCCTTGTGTGAGTATTGTTGTTGTTCATAATCATCCATCGGGTGACCCAACTCCTTCGGATAATGATATTATTTTTACTCAAAGACTGCATGAAGCAGGAAAACTACTTGGGGTTGTATTACATGACCATGTTATTGTCGGAACTTCTTCTTATTTCTCCTTTGCTGAGGGGGAGGGGAAATAGTCTGTGTTGCAGGGACTCAGAGAAATTAGAGCCTATTTTAATATTTCTGGGACTTGACAAGTATGACATTTTTTCATAGTATTGACATACTATGCAGCAAGTTACTATTGGAACAAAAAACCAAATTGTTATACCGAAAGAAGTTCGTGAGAAAATTAAGGGATTAAAACCTGGTGAGAAAGTAGATATATATTCTTTAGATGAAGATACAGTGGCTATTAAAGTATCTAAAAAAGATTGGTTAGAAGTGAGCTATGGACTCATGAAAGATGCCTGGAAAGGAATAGACCCCATAGCAGAGCTTGAAAAAATTCGGAATGAATGGTTATGAGAAATTCTGTGACAATGGGGATTGATACAAACATCTTTATTTACTATTTTCAGGAACATTATGAGTTTGGTTCTGCAGCGAAAAAAATTTTCCAACGTTTGGAAAAAGGAGAAGCAAAAGCCACTACTAGCATTATCACCTTAATAGAATTACTTTCGTTAAAAACTACAGAAGAAAACATAGAAAAGCTGAAAAATATTTATCTTCGTACTCCAAATCTAAAGACAATAGATATTACACAAGCTATTGGTATAGAAACAGCAAGAATTAGAAGTAAGTATGGATATAGGATGGCTGATGCAATTCAACTGGCAACTGCCCTACACCTAAAAGTAAATGTTTTTATTACTAATGATAAACGGTTACAAAACTTCAAGGAGATAGAAGTGCGTCAGTTAGGCATTTAGGCCTCCAATTAAACCTAATCTTTAAATGTTGCGGGGCTAGGAGTTGCGCCTAGCCTGTGAGATTATGAGCCTCACGTGCACTGTACACTACCCCGCGCGTAAAGCTATTTTAGCATGTTTTGATTGATTTAGCCACCCGTAATTTGTTATACTTACACTGCTTTCATCGTCGCGCACTGGCAATGATGAATATGGCAGGGTAGCTCAATGGTGGAGCGGAGTCTTCATAAGGCTAAGGTTGCGGGTTCGAGTCCCACCCCTGCTACTAAAATATAGTAACTAAGTACTCCTTAGTTTCTCTTTATGAATAATCAAACATCACGGTTTCTCTTCAAAGGCTTTGACTATCATCCACAAGAAGCAAAGGTAGATTTTCATTACGAGATGCAACAAAATGACGAACGTATTAATTTTGCTGATACTTTACTATTTCCGCAGGCTTTTTCAGCTATCTCTGAATCCAACCTCAAACCGCTTTTGAATAATCTCTTGCTTATGTTTGGTATTTCCTATTGGAAATTATTTTGTCCAAAAACGATCGAGATAGTTTCTTTTACTCTGACTAAAGAGCAAGCAGATTTTTGGAACAAAGTCTATACCAAAGGATTAGGGGAGTTTTTTTATCAAAACAAAATAGATTTTCGAAATCTTATTCATTTTCCATTTGAAGAGACAGCAGAACAACCTGTCCCAATTGCCTTATCACGACAAGAGAGGTCCCTAGTCCCGATTGGGGGAGGGAAGGATGGTATTGTTGCAGCAAAACTTTTGCAAAAATCTGCCAAGTCGTTTAGTACGCTTCTCATTTACACAGGAATTGAAAGGAGCACTGCACAAGAAGATGTTGCCAAAGAGTTGGGAGAGAGTGTTATTCGTATCTATCACACATTAGACCCAAAACTTCTAGAGCTCAATAAGAGGCAAGATACTCATAATGGCCATGTACCGATGGTTGCGATGCATGCTTTTATTGAATTACTTGCTGCTTTTGTCTATGACTATCGATATATTGTGTTGGCAAATGAAGAAAGCGCAAATTATGGGAATGTTGAGTATCTAGGGGAGACGATGAATCATCAGTGGAGCAAATCTCTGGAATTTGAGGAGATGTTTCAAAATTATGTTACAAAAAATATCACACAAAATATACTCTATTTCTCATTACTAAGACCACTGTCGGAAATAAAAATTGCTCAATTATTTTCTCATTGCCCAGAGTATTTTTCACACTTTGTCAGCTGCAATAAAGGATTTTCAAAGGTAAAAGAAGGGAAGACCTACTGGTGTGGACAATGTCCAAAATGTGCATTTGTCTTTGCTCTACTTTCGGCATTTTTACCAAAAGAGAATGTGTTGTCTATCTTTGGGAAAAATCTTTTTGAAGATGCGTCTTTGCTTGGGTTGTATAGAGAGTTGCTTGGGCTTGAAGCATTCAAACCATTTGAATGTGTGGGGACGCCTGAGGAGACACAACTCGCCTTATCTTATGCATGGAAAAAGAAGGAGTGGAATGATACTCCTGTGATGAAATTTTTTATCAATGAAGTTTTGCCCACATTTAACAATAAAGAAGAGACGGAAAAGAAACTCTTTTCTCTTGCAGAAAATAGACTACCATCAGAATTTTTAGAGATCCTGAAACAGCCTAAAGCTACGAGCTACACAGTAGCGGCGCAAGTTCAGGATGACAAGTAATATGAAGGTTATAGATTTAGAGAATAAAAACATTTTGCTTGTTGGGTATGGTGTAGAAGGGAAGGCAACAGAAAGATTTCTCAAAGAAATGGTGTCAGGTGTGAAAATAACCATTGCAGACATTTCACAAGGCCAAAATTATTTAGCAAATCAAAAAGAGTACGACTTGGCTATCAAATCTCCACATGTGAAGCCTGAGCTACTTACGATTCCCTATACCACAGCAACAAATATCTTCTTTGGAAATGTCGTAGGGACAACGATTGGTGTAAGTGGCACAAAGGGGAAGACAACAACAGCGAGTCTTATCTATGCAATTTTACAACAAGCGGGAAAGAAGGTTCATTTAGTGGGAAATATTGGTAATGCTATGCTTTCAGAAGTTCTGCTCTCAAATACAAAGGAAGATGTATGGGTATGTGAATTATCTAGCTATCAGCTTATGGATATCAAGTACTCTCCTCATATTTCGGTGCTTGTAAGTCTGTTTCCAGAACACATGGATTTTCATGGGAGTGTAGAACACTATTATGCTGCCAAGGCAAATATAATTACTCATGCAACTGATAAAGATTATTATGTTTATAATCCAGACTTTACACACCTTAAAGATATTGCTAAACACACAAAAACAAAGGCAGTTCCCTATATTGAGCAACTTCCGTTTTCTGATAGTTCTATTCCTCTTTTAGGAAAACATAATAAAGATAATGTGCGAGCTGCAGTCACTGTTACAAAGCTTGTTGGAATAACAGATAAAGATATAGAGACTGCGGTAAAAAATTTTCAGCCCGTGAGGCATCGTTTGCAGTTTGTAGGCGCATATAAAGATATAAGCTTCTATGATGATGCTATCTCAACAACACCGCAATCCACGCTTGCTGCGCTTGATACTATTCCAAATATTGGAACGCTCATGCTTGGGGGACAGGATAGGGGATATGATTTTAATGAGCTTGTTGATACTGTTATTGCAAGTAATATTCCAAATCTTGTGCTATTTCCAGAAAGTGGACAGACAATACTTGCGTTGCTCAAAGAAAAGACAAGCACACTGCCTCGAATTCTTGAAACGTCTTCAATGGATGAGGCAGTGCGATTTGCCTATGCTAACAGTCCAAAAGAGACAAGTTGTCTTCTCTCAACAGCGTCTCCAAGCTATAGTATATGGAAAAATTTTGAAGAAAAAGGGGACAAATTCCAAAAGTTGGTAAAAGAGTACGGAGAAGATAAGTAAATCTGCTATAATGGCTTTGTCATTCTGAGTGAAACGAAGAATCTTATGCTCTTAGTGTCATTCCTGCGGAAGCAGGTGCCGCTTCTAAGAAGCTAATCCTCTTGGAGGGAATCCAGAATAAGGAGTGGATCCCGGATCGAGTCCGGGAGGACAATTTAGAAAGATCCTTCACTTCGCTCAGGATGACGTTTTTGTATGCTTAAATTCCAATTTACCATTGAAAAAAAAGATAAAAAGACTCGAGCTCGTGCAGGAGTCTTAAAGACTCCTCATGGGGAAGTGCATACCCCTATGTTTGTCCCTGTTGGGACTCAGGCAACCGTGAAGACACTCACTCCTCATGAATTGAGAGATATGGGAGCTGAAATTGTGCTTGCTAATACCTATCACTTGCATCTTCGTCCTGGAGAAGAAGTGGTAAAAAAAATGAGAGGACTTGCTGCATTCATGTCTTGGAATGGTCCTACAATGACGGATAGTGGGGGGTTTCAGGTATTTTCTTTGGGGTCAGCCCAAAAAGCAGGAGGGAAAAAGCTGCATAAATTTACCAATTCAGTATTCGTGGATCCAGAAGATGAAGCAGCTGTTGAGGAGATAACAAATGTCATTCTGGGGACCGAAGGGATGCCAGGATCTAACCAAGGAAAGGATCCTGGTCAAGCTAGGATGGCAAGTTTCATGCGGAAAGTAACAAAACAGGAGCATTTTACTTCTCGTATTAAGCCTGCAAAACTAGATGAAGATGGAGTAACCTTTTTTTCTCATTTAGATGGAAGCAAACAGAGACTAGATCCTGAAATTTCCATACGAATTCAAGAAGATTTGGGAGCAGATTTAATTGTTGAATTTGATGACCACGAATCACCATTGTGGGATCATACAGAGACACGATTATCACTGGAAAGGACCAATAGATGGGGACTTGCCAGTCTCGCTGCACAGACAAGAGACGATCAGCTTATGTATGGAGTAGTGCATGGGGGAATGTTTGAAGATTTGCGGATTGAATCTGCAAAATTCACAGACAAACATTTTGGAGCAATAGCTATTGGTGGCTCATATTCTTCAAAAGAAACATTATATAACGTGATTGATTGGTGTGTGCCATATTTCCAAGAAGATAAGCCCCGACATTTACTCGGGATTGCTGAAGTTGCAGATCTTTTTGAAGCAGTGGAGCGAGGAATGGATTTTTTTGATTGTGTTGCAGCAACCAGACGAGGAAGACATGGAAATATCTATATTTCTCCCAAAAATGGAGGAAGTAAAATAAATAATTTTACCGCCTCAATTGTTAATAGTAGGTTTGCTATGGATCCAGAACCTCTTGACCCAGGTTGTACATGCTACACATGCCAAAATTACACTAGGTCTTATGTGAGCCATCTCTACAAAGCAGACGAGTTATTGGGAAAACGTCTTGGAACACTCCACAATGTCCATTTTATTATCAATCTTGTAAAAAAAATCCGTGAAGCAATTCTTGAGGATAGATTTAGTGAGTTAAAGAGTGAGTGGTTAGGGTAAATTATGCTTCCCCTTGCTTTGCTTCAAGGAAGGCAGAGATTTCTCCGAGATCTTCGGCAAGGAATCTTCTATTTTCTATTCGGAAAGGAGTGTACTCTTCTCCGGGTTTGATAACAAGTGAAACTCTACTCGCATCATCATATGCTTTGATAATTCGTGGTAATATTCTCGCGTCAGAATCGAGTTCGAGACGAACAACCCCATCATAAATAGGATTGCGGGGTGAGTATTGGGGTGTATGTAGTGCTCCTAAGAGTTTTCTTCTTGCTAATTCTTCATCTATATCTTTTCTTCCTGTCCATGCAAGAGTGAGTCCGTCGGAAAGCAAATGGAGTCTCATTCCCCCCTCTGTAGGTATTAGAACGGTTGTTGTCTGAATGAGATCGTTATCCACCAATTCTTGCTGTCCATTGACAATACCCGTTCCGATATTGGTATTTATTTTTTGTGAGAATGACTTTGAGAGTTGGGCTTTTACTCGTGGATCTCTCGATGCTTCAAGAGGTGAGAGGGGATGTCCATTCTGTCTTGATTCTTCAACAATGCTATCAACAAGAACCTGTGTGGCTTCATCCCAACTTTTATTTCGATTGTTTGTTACTAAATCAGCATGGTCATCATATTCTACAATAGCTACTGTGTCAGCAACGTGGGCAATATCGACTGTCCGTTTGTTGTAGTCAACAACTGCAAGGGTTGCTGCCATTCCTGGTAAATACAAAACATCATCGTAGGTAACACCATCTATCTCTCCTAATTTTCCACGAATCCACGTATTAAGGGTTACCATAACCTCTTTTGCTGTTGCTTCATGATTTTCTGAGAGGGCTTTGAATTCTTCAGAATAGGGGAATTCTAATGCTGCTAAGTGGGAGACATACCAAGCTCCACTAACACCATATCGTTCTAAGCCTGCAATTGGCCTCTGGCTACTTGCTCCATCAAAGACTCCGGAAAGAATTCTGCCATCTCCAAATGGAACAGTGAGGATAGCATCTTCATTGAGCTTTCTTTCTGCCTTATCTTCAAATTTAATATCTGAACCCCACGTTTCAGCTTGTAGACCAACGCGTATATCAGATTCTGGTATTTGAAGGAATTCATATCCATTGCCAATTCTATATTGGAGTCGGGCAAGACGTGTTTCAGGCGATCCATACATCAAATTTGTTGTTTGGTCATTAGCTTCTTGGAGACGCCTGAGAAAACTAAACCAAGGTACTTCTGTAACTTCAGCTAACGTTCTTAATTTTGTGACTGCAGGATCAAGCAGGGCTATAAGGTCTCCTTCTTGTTCGGGTTTCTTTCCTGTAGCTCGTAAAAGAGCATCAAGCATTGGTTTTGGAGAGTTGTATTTTTCAATACCTGCTGCTTGAAGAGCAACATCAACATTATCAAGTCCTTGCTTCTCAGGAGGTCGCGTTGTATCATACTTTTTTCCGACAAGTCTGAGGGCTTCTTTTAGTTCATCTAAGAATCCTTTTCTAAAAATTCCTTTTCTTCTGGCATCTCTTAGCATTTCTTGTGCGGTCAATGTATTGTTTCGTTTTGCCCTTCGTACCATTTTTGCATAATTTTCCTGAATCCCTTTTTCAGTCTCAGTTTGCCAGGTTAGAGCTTCTTGAAGAGCTTGCTCTTGATTACCTGTATGTTGTAGGCTATTTTGCATGACAATCATATATCCTGCCATAACAAATGTTGCAACAGATACTGGAGGGAATGGAGAAGTTACCTCTGTAAGCATCTTACGAATTGAGTCTGGGCTTGCATCAACGAACGTGAGTCCATCAGTGCCTCCATGGCCATAGTCTTTGCCATTGTCTGTAGAGCGTGCTTTATCATGAATTTGTTGAATTTCTTCAACAGAATAGGGCAAGACACCAAAATAAATAAGATCGTGGTGAGGCTTTCGTCTATCCTCAGCAATTCCTGCAAGTGAAATCTTTACTCGTGGATCTGCGAGAAGATTCTCCGGAAGACCGAGTTCTTCAGATGTTTCCCTAAACACATTTTTCAGAGCGTTCGAAGCAGAAACAGCAGAAAAATCTGTAATAACTTTTTGCCCATTTTCTAGTTTTACCTCCGCATCCCACGCACCACTTGCAGATGGCCCATAGGTTCCAGGATTTGTTTTGTTTCGCAAGTCTCTCTTCTGAATGGCTAATTTATGTGAGCCATCTGCTTCGGTTGTAATCCATGCAACAGAGACTCCAGTGAGGTGTCCTGCCCGTTTTTCTTTAGGAGTACGTAGATTTTGCTGTGCAAGCACACTCCATGTTCGCCAGTCTGCAGAGAAGGCATCATAGGTAACAATGTCCCCCACTACTTCCATATGTTCTAAGCTGACAACATCACTTGTTTTTGGGTATAGAACATGACTATTGTCTACTTTTCGTTGGGATCTTCGTGAAAGAGTTGGTTGGAGATAGGTGTTTCGAGATTTAAGAGTAAGACCATCTAGAGTATGAGCAATAATAGAAAGGCCATAT
>CAZRBN010000044.1:0-11471 GCA_964598355.1 uncultured Gammaproteobacteria bacterium | reverse complement strand
ATATATAGATTATATGAAATTACTCTTTAGTTCTGAAATAGAAATTTCAAAAAAAAATGGTCTTATTTAGTGTGTCTGCTTCTTCTACTATGTATTCTTCTCGGGTGTGTTTTTTTTGCTTCTCTATTAGCAAAAGCAAACACAAGACCTACAGCAAACACTCCTATCCCAGCCAGCATGGAACCAAGTTCTACTACATTTAATCCCAGAAATTCTTCCATAGCAATGGAATCCTATCATTCTTCTCTTGCAATGTCAATGCTATGGGTTATTTCACATACTGTTTGCCTTTCTGGAAAGCACCTATTATACTTTTTGTATGCATACGCCCAAGATTATTTTTCGATATTCGAATATTTACGATGAGCTTTTTAGAGATATTTTTTTGAAGGAACAAAAAGAAAGTGGTGAGAAGGATGATTCCTACCCTACAGCAGAAGAGGTAGAAAAATTTATAGATGTTCTTCAAAAAAAGTGGGAGCAAAAAGAAAAACGTATCTTAGAAGAATTATCTAAGATTACGACTTTGCAATGGAAAGAAGATACCATTACCTGCTATGTAGTTGGGAGAACGATTGCATTCTCTGATCCATTAACCATTCCAGCTTATACAGGATATGAGGATTATGCGATTGATGTGTTGACTCATGAGCTTATCCATCAGTTATTTACTCAAAAAGGAAATTACGAAAAATCATATAAAGCTTGGGAGAGTACTCATAAAAAATTTGCTGAGCATTCAGAGAACACTCGTATTCATATTCCACTCGAGGCAGTACATACATCTTTGTATCTCAACCTTTTTGATGAAGAAAGGTTCAAGCGAGATAGAGACTTTCTCAGTCTGATGCCAGACTATAAAGCAGCATGGGATGTAATAGAGAAAGAAGGATATAAAAATATCATTAAAGAGTTTGTGTCATTGTTGCAAAAGGATATTTAGCACAGTTGAGCTAACAAATGTGTGCTAAGTCCTTAATTGCTTTTTTCTAACAACTTCATCCTATTCTCCCTCTAAATTTTCTAATGCGTGGAGTACGCCATCTGCTCCTGGATTCACTCCAACGGGAGAAATATGGCTCCACGCAATCTGACCACCCGTATCAATAACATACAACGCTCGTTCTGATTCCCCATCTTCTTCCCGATAGGCATTATAGAGCCGAGAAACTTCTCCTTTTGGATGAAAGTCTGAAAGCAAAGGAAAATGGAGGTTGCGATCTTTTGCGAATGCCATATGACTCCATATATTATCTACGGAGATACCTAATAGCTGCGCATTGTACTCATTAAATTCAGGAATAAGCTCATTATATAACGCAACCTCATCACCACAAACAGGACTAAAATCAGCTGGATAAAAGACCAAAATCACTGGTCTTCCTTGAAAGTCAGAAAGTGATACTCTTTGGTCAGGAGTATCTTTTAAAGAAAAATCTGGTGCTTTTGTCCCTGGTGGTAATGGTTGCTTATTCATGCCCCCTCCTCTATTTTTGCTGCCTCAAGTGCTTCACGTAGGGGTTCATACTCATAGGAGCCGTCGTAGCGGATGCCATTAATAAAGAATGTTGGTGTCCCATTTACTCCACTTCTGACTCCGCTCATAAAATCTTCTCGTACCTTTTTTGCAACTTGTGGAGATGCAAAGTCCTTTGCAAACTTTTTGGTATCAAGCCCTAGTTGCTGGGCGTAAGAGACCAAATCCTCATCCTCTAAAGCATCTTGATGCTCAAAAAGCATGTTATGCATTTCCCAAAATTTCCCTTGGAGCCCTGCTGATTCTGCAGCAAAAGCTGCATGGAGCGCGTGGGAATGGATTTCAGAAAGAGGAAAATTGCGGAAAACAAACCGTAGATAGTCCTTCAGTTCTTCTGTAATTGCTTTGACAATAGGATAGGCAGCGCCACAGTACGGACATTCAAAATCACCATATTCAACAAGAGTTACCGGAGCATCTTTGCTGCCTTGTATATGATCGTGTTTTCCCACAGGGACCGTTAATTTGGTCATAGGTTACCTTTTTGCTGGAGCAACTTTTTCAACTTCTGAGTAAACGCTTAATGCAAGGGCAATGCGGATTGCTCCTGCAACAAGCCCGTATATTCCTATTACCCATACGTATGTTATCCCGCCAGTAAGTGGATATCTGAGAATGAGAAATCCAGCAATAATTCCTAAGACACCACCAATAATGTCCAAGACACGACTTTCGACAGTAATGTCAACAAAAGAAACAATAATTGCCAGAATGGCTTGTATCATAAAAGTAAGACCCAAAACAGCTGCAAAGGTAGTAAGCGTTAAATTCGGTACTCGAAGCACGTAAATACTTACTGCAATTTCAACTATACCGAGTAGGAGACTCAAAAACCATCCTCTTCTTTTAGAAATTCCCATAATCCCATGTATTGTATTAACAACTCCCGTTGTTAATACAAAAAGAGCGAAGAGGTAAGCCAAAACAACAAAAGTTAACCCAGGCCATGCAACTGTCAACAGTCCGAAAAGAAGTAATGTAATGCCTTGAATTAATACGAGCCACCACACAGCTTTTACTTCTTTCATAACATACGCTACTTTAAGCAGAACTCAGGATAGAAATCGTACGTGAAAAAAAGTGAAGAAACAGATAAGAAACGTGTACTGTTACTCATTTTTTCTTTTTTGAAGATTTTCTTCTACAGTATCTGAAGGTTTAGCGAGAAAGAGCAGCTATGTTCACAGAGTTGCTTATGCTGCTGCGTGTTGATATCCTGTTGGTGTTGCTTCTCTTTTTTTCTTTTGTACTTTTTCAATGATTACTCCTTGCTTGTCTGCATAAGAAATCCGAATGGTATCTCCTTCTTGAATTCTCCCTGAAAGTAGTTCGGTTGCGAGTCTTGTCTCTACTTCATTTTGAATTTGTCGACGGAGCTCTCGTGCACCAAACTCAGGTATATAGCCCATCTTTGCTATATGATTGACAAGAGATTCATCAAATTGAAGAGTAATCCCTTGTCCCCGTGCCTGTTTTTCCACTTTTTCGAGTTGAAGTTGGGTAATCAATTTTATTTGCTCCTCGGTTAATGGGTGGAAGACAATGACTTCATCAAGTCTATTCAAGAATTCAGGTCGGAAATGTAGCCTGAGGAGTTCTATTAATTGTTGTTTTAATTGTTCATATGTTTTTTTCTCCTCTTCCTTTGCTGTCAAATTCCTTTGGAGAATATCAGAGCCTAGATTACTGGTTGCAATAATAATGGTGTTGGTAAAATCAACGATTCTTCCTTTGCCATCGGTGAGTCTTCCATCATCCAACACTTGCAGCAAAATATTGTAGACATCACGATGGGCTTTTTCTATCTCATCAAGCAAAATGACGCTATGAGGACGACGTCTTACAGCTTCGGTAAGTTGTCCTCCTTCCTCATAGCCCACATATCCAGGAGGAGCGCCAATAAGACGGGAGATGCTGTACCGCTCCATATATTCAGACATATCAAGTCGGGTAAGTGCATCTTCATCTCCAAAAACCATCCACGCCAGAGCTTTTGCTAGTTCTGTTTTCCCAACACCGGTTGGCCCGAGGAAAAGAAAACTTGCAATGGGTCGCTTTCCTTCCATAAGTCCTGCTCGTGACCGGCGTATTGCATCTGAGACTGCACGAATTGCTTCATCTTGGCCAACAATACGCTCGTGTAATTTTTCTTCCATATGTAAGAGCTTTTCCCTTTCTTCTTCAGTGAGCTCTGTTACCGGAATACCCGTCAATTTCGAGACAACTTGTGCAACATGTTCACTGGTAACTTCGGATGTTGTTATGCCTCTTTCTCTTTGTGCTGTTGCTTCTGCAGTATCTTTTTGCTGTTGTATCTTTTCGATTTGTATTTCTAAGGCTTTTGCTCGGTCATATTGTTTGCGACTGGATGTATATTCTTGTTCTCTTTGGAGTCGTGCAATTTCATTTTCTAATGTTTTTATTTCTCTTGACCTGGTCGTTGCAAGAATGCGGACACGGGCTGCAGCCTGATCGATGAGATCAATTGCTTTGTCCGGTAAGTAGCGGTTGGTAAGGTATCTGTCTGATAGCTCTGCTGCTGCAACAATCGCCTCGTCAGTAATCTTTACTTTATGATGTGCTTCGTATCTATCACGCAGCCCTTTGAGAATTTCAATTGTTTGCTCAACAGTCGGTTCTGCGATAAAAACAGGCTGAAATCGTCTCTCAAGGGCAGCATCTTTTTCAATATATTTTTGATACTCATTCAATGTTGTGGCGCCAATAAGATGCAATTCTCCCCGTGCCAGGTGAGGCTTTATCACGTTACTGACATCGAGTCCTCCTTCTTGTCCGGCACCTCCTGCGCCAACAATTGTATGGAGCTCATCAATAAAAAGAATCAATTCCTCTTTGTGTTGTATGATTTCATCCAGGACTGCTTTTATCCGCTCTTCAAACTCTCCTCTATATTTTGACCCGGCAACAATTGACGTGATATTTAATTCAACTACCCGCTTTTCTGCAAGAACTTCAGGAACATCTTCATTCACAATTCGTTGAGCAAGTCCTTCAACAATCGCAGTTTTGCCAACCCCCGGCTCCCCTATAAGTACAGGATTATTTTTTGTCCTACGGGAGAGAATCTCTATTGTTGTTTCAATTTCAGGACCGCGTCCTATGACTGGGTCCAGCTTCCCTTCTCGTGCAAGTTTGCTGATATCCCGAGAGTATTTATCTAACTCTGGCGTAGTTGTTTTTTGCTCAACTCTTCCCTCTTTAGAGCCTTTTCCCACAACTTTAATTGTCTGTTGTCGAATACTTTGTGGGGTTAATCCATATCTTCGCAGTAATTCGCCAGCAAGGCCTTCTTCCTCAACCAGCGCAATAAGCAAATGCTCTGGTCCGACATATCCATGTCCTAGCTCTTGTGCAATGGCAAATGCTTTTTCAAATGTATCCTTTAGTCGTGGAGATACAGATAATTCAATGTCTGTACCAGTCAGCTTTGCCGTGCCTTTGGGTGCATTTTCATCAATATATTGTTTGATATCTGTTGGTTTTATTTTAAACTGCCTTAGGATTTCTGCTGCGACATCCGTATCTGCAATTGCATAGAGGAGATGCTCAGTGTCTACTTCTTGTCTATTCAAATCAACCGCTTTTCTTCCAGCCTTTTGGATAAGCTCTTTTGTTTTCTCAGAAAAGTATTCACCTATGTCCACTGCTTCACGGTGGCGAGGAATAGGATATCCCATACGAGAAGAGAAAGTAGGAAAATCATTATCAAAAAATGAGTCAAACCCACCATAGGGATCATTCCCAAAAAATGATTCGAAAGGTGAGTATCGTTTTCTTTTATTTCGTGAGTGGTTGTTATCTGCCATATATGCCTTTATGCTGTGGCGCTCTTGTGTTGGAGTGCTTCCATCATCCCGTGCAGATGTGCTGCTGCATCTTCAATATCCTCATACTTATATTGTCCTGCCCTACTTTCTGCTGCTAATACACCGCACCTGTGTACTTTTTCAAAATCTCCATAGGGGAATTTATACCGCTTTTTTGTATCCTCTTTTTCTTCATCATCTATGCCTAAATACCATTTGCTATATTCACCATACCCATTTTCTTCAAGAAATATGTTTTCAATCTCGGGTGTTGGCTCATGTTCGCTCCAATCGTCTCTTTCGTCAAAGACATACTTGCCTTCTTCTATAAGCTTTTTTGCGTGTTCAAACGCACGTTTATTTAGTATGACTGCCATAGTCTCTCGTCAAGCTGACTTGCGCTTTGCAGCTCTTCATCCTTTCATACCTGCACTTTGGTAGGACTGTGAATATTCCTGGCGATATAGCTTTTCTGTTTCCTCAGTGTATGGAATAACGGTTATTTCTTCTGCAGCATGTTCTTTGAGTATTGATCGTGCTTTGTCTTCATTTTTGTCACTCACTGGTAGTGTGAGTAATACTCCGCCTTCTTTAATATATTTCTCAATTCTTCGAGCTTGGCTTTCTGAGATTCCTGCATCGATCAATGCGCCTAAAAGTCCGCCTGTTACTGCGCCCATTGCCAAACCTGTTAATGCAGTCAAAGGGCCAGCAACCAAAATTCCAACTCCTGGTAACACCACAGGAGTTGCCGCAATGAGCAGTCCAGCAAGTCCTCCCAAGATTCCTCCAGCGACAACTGCTTCTCCACCAGATTCTTTTGAGCGATATTGCTGCATTCTATCCTCTCTTGCAATAATTGAGGTTTCTTCGCTTTCAAAACCAACATCTTTTAAGTGAAAAAGGGCTGTGTCAGCATCTTCATGTTTGGGGAAAACTCCTAATAGTAATTTCTTCATTTTTTCACCTCCTTTACCCTTTTCTGAAATGCTATTGCTCAGACTTTTTTGTAGAGGATTTTTCTCCTTCCTGCTTAGTTGAACCAAGGCGCGTAGGTTGATTTTTGTCTCCATTGCTCTTGCCTTTTTTTACTGTAATTTTCTGTGGCATATTGGAAGCAGATTTGGGAAAGGTAATATGAATGACACCATTCCTATACTCTGCTTCTACTGGTGCATTTGGATCGATATTTCCTGGAACAGCAATACGATAGGAGAATGCTTGGGTAGCATGTCGATAAAATTTCCTTTTCTTATCTTCTTCATCTTCTCGTACTTCTCCACGGATCCAAAGCATGCCTTTATCAAAGGTTATCTCCATATCTTCTTGGTCGACTCCTGGTAATGCTGCTTCTATGTGGACATGTTTGTCGTCCTCGGAAATAGAGATTGGATTCACCTGTGTTTGAGGAAGAGAGAGCACATTATCTATTTCATCTAAAAGTGATGTTATATTTTGTCTTGGTAATGACCAAAATTCTCTGGGAACAAGATTTGCCATAATTTTCACCTCCTTTACTCTCTGTGTATGGCATACTCTGCATGAATAAGATTCAGTTAGGGGATGGGTAAGGATTGTATTAACATACTATGTAACTTTTCTTATCATTTTGGTTTGGTTGGTTCATTATGTTTTGTAGGTATGGTTGTGAGGTGTCCCATTGAAAATAGTGTAAGGATTGAGTATATAGGTCACTTTATTACTTATTACAATTTGCACAAAGGCCGAAGAATTCAAGCGAGTGTTTTTTTACTAAAAATTTGTGTTTTTGCTGTATCTCTTTTTCAACACCAGGTATTAAAGTATCAGGAATATCTTCAATAGCTCCACAATTTTCGCAAATAAGATGGTGATGGTCTTCTTCTTGAGCTAATTCGTACCGTGCCTTCCCTTCTCCAAATTCTAATTTCTTTAATAACCCTTTTTCTGTAAACGTATTAAGAATTCTAAATACAGTAACTCTGTCGATTTTAAATTTCTTTTGGAGATCTTCTAAAAGATGCTGGGCATCTATTGGTTCTTCGTGAGACTCAAATAACTGCATCGTTGCAATTCTCGCTTCAGTTGCATTGAGGTTGACTTCTTTTAGCTCATCTGCACAGTCGTGTGTGACTTTAGTCATACACATATTTTACGCACCATTGGTGTAAAAAGCAACTCAAGATACCAAAAAATCCCATTTCTGGGATTTTTGGAGAGAGTTTAAGATCAAACAAGAAACTCTCAATGTATTATGTAAAAATGCCGAGTATAACCAGGTATAGAGCTAATACCTGATAAAGGCATTTTGATCCCGCTGAGCGGGACCAAAGTGTCTTTACTTTGAAAGTCGAGCAGCGTCTTCCTTACTTAAAATTTTGAAAAGATTTGTCCCTTGATAGGATGCTTTTGCAGCCATCTTACCATTCTTCATAGTAACAACTGTTGCATCACTATCTGGAACTTCAACGCTTTCTCGAGTTTTGACGTTATAAAATTTCATTCATGTCACCTCCAATCTTTGTAATATTTTCCTTACAATTAGCTTGCATTATAATATGCAACTTAGTTGCATATTGTCAATACCTCAATTTAAGTTTGATTAAGGAGCTTCTCGAAACGGGTCCAGCTTATCTGCCTGTTTTTGGAGTGTTTCTTGAAACATTTTTGTCAATTCTTGCTGCACGGTAACTATTTCAGCAGCATGTGGAGAAGCAATATCCCCAGATTGTGCTGGGTGAGGAATCTCTCCAACAACTTTTCCGTCAACAATTTCTTTAAACGGTTCTTCAGCTTGTGGATTCAGTGGATCTGCAGTCCGAGCAATAGCAATTCGTGCAATTTTATTAAATCGCTCTTCAAACTTCTTTATTTCGCCATTTTCTTGTGCTCCAGCATCAGCAGTGCCTTCTTTTCTTGCAAGAAGTTGACCCGCAAGGCTTTCTTTAGGAAATCTTTGAGGTGAAACTACTCTTTCTCCTTGTTCTTTAATTGATCCAGGCATATTAAGTGCAACTAAGTTGCATTTTAACACAGAAGCTGCTGGTATGCAAGAAAAATAGATAATAATGTGTACTTTCTCATGATTTTCTAAGCTAAAATCTATCTCATTTTCTTCTATATGCTGCTTGACTGTGTACTTGTTTTGTAACACACTAATAGTGTTGGGGAATTGTCTTCTCCAGGTATTGTAATGGAAAAATTTTTAAATCAAAATTTGTCTGGTTCCACACAATCATTCGGGAAAAAACTGCTTTCTCTGATAACGTATCCTTTGCGTGCCACTACCTTCACTTCTTTTAAATCACTTGCTGCTATTGTAGGAATTGTTGGTGTCGTTGGTGTTAGTATTCCAATCGGCGTGGGCTACCTCCCGCTTAATAAGAAACCACCACCAGAAGTACTGCAAGTTTCCAAAGCAGTATTGGGTGTATCAGTAACAGCTCCTTTACAGGGGACTATTGTGTTTAATATTCCTGCAGAATTTAATGATAGTGTACTTTTAAATAAAAACTTAACTATTGGTGGAACAACAACACTTAACGGTCCTGTGGTATTTAAAGGAAAAACATTAGACTTAGGGAGCGGTACAATTACTGCCTCAAATGTTGTATACACCATTAGTGCAGGTCAAGGCTTAAGTATCTCTGCTGGACAAACGCCAACGATTAGTAATAACGGTGTTACTTCTCTGCAAGGCTCAACCGGTAGCCTCGCTCTTACAGCAGGTACGGGCATATCGATTTCTGGTCTAGGTATCACGAATAGCGATCCAGGGTCTTCACAAAAAATTTTTGGTAGTGTTACCGTAGGTAATACTACAATTTCTGCCGGAAACAACAAAGATGTCTTTAGCTTCATTGCAGGCACGGGGGTTACCTTGGCAACAGATACTACTAATAAATCAATTACCATTACCTCAACAACAACAGGAAATACTAGTCCTTTTACATCTGGAAGTGGAGCAATTTACCCAGTGGACACAACACAGGATTTGTTAGTTGGTGGAAATGCAACGACATCTGCAGCATTTGGTTTTGTTAATGTAGGATTTGGGACCCCAACTGCAACCATCGGTGGTGCTCTCTCTCTTTCTGGGAGTGGCACCATTCAAACCACCAATTTCCGTTCTCTCACGCTTGGAGGTACTGCAACAGGTAATATCATTCTCTCTCCAAAAAATGGTGCTGGGACTATCACGATCAAAACCAATGGCCAAACAATTACCAGCTTAACGGGGAATGGCTTGGCTGTCACAAATAATGCTGTCGCTGTTAATCTTTTAAGCGCTACTAACGGGACTACAGGAACAATTTCATCGTACTCAGGTCTTGAATTCATTGGACCAAATAATCAGCTAGGCTTGTTACAAGGATGTGCGAATGGCCAACTCCTCAAATGGGATGCAGTTAATAAATACTGGATTTGTAGTAATGATTTGGGTGGAACAACTGGTGTTATTGCAATTCAGCAAGGAAGTAATCCTGTTATTAGTGGGATGGATACGTTGCGGTTTACCGGAGGGCAATTTACTGCAACGAGTTCTGGAACGACAGGTATTATTGCACTAGATCCAAGTATCGCAATTTTTGGTAACAGTAATGGTATCGCCTATCTTGGCAATACTACTGAAGATTTGGCAGTAGGCGGAACAACGACTGCGTCTGCGAAATTCGGATTCACGAATATTGCAAGTGGCACGCCAACAGCAACCATTGGCGGCGTCCTGAGTCTTGATGCAAATGGCAATATCCAGACTACCAATGCAAGGCTTCTTACTTTGGGAGGAACAACAACTGGTAATATTACCCTTTCTCCTCAAAATGGAAATGGAACAGTAACAGTAACAGGTGGCCTCACTATTTCGTCCATCTCAACGACTGGAATAGCTCACGTAACCAATACAGGAGTACTTTCATCCTCTGCTATTAATCTAGCAGGTGGGGTGACTGAAATAACAGGTATTCTGCCTGTTGGCAATGGTGGGACTGGTCAAAATTCTTTTACAAGCAATGGAGTTTTGTATGGTAATGGAAGTAGTGGATTGCAAGTTACCGTAGCAGGAACACAAAATCAAGTGCTTACAGCTAACTTGTCTGGAGTTCCAACCTGGGTAAACAGTTTGACACTTACCGGACTTACGGTGAATGGCAATGTGACTTTGGGACAAAATAACACAAATACTATTACTCCAAATGGACTATTTAACGCTTCTCTTATTCCAACAAGCGGAGGGACAGTGAATCTTGCTTCTTCTGTCAACCCCTATGGTTCTGTCTATGCAAACAGTATCTATGCAAGTGGAGTTCTCTTGTCTCAACTCTTTCAGAGAAACGCAGGAGCTGTTTCCCCATTCAATATAACAGATGATTTGGCTATTGGTGGAGTTACTACTTCCTCAGCAAAGTTTTTGGTTTCTGGAACAACGGGTGCTATTACAGCGACAGGTGCTCTTAGTGGACTGACAGGACTTACCTCCAGTGGAACTATTCAATTTTCTGCACTTTCAACCAATGGCGTGCTCCATACAACTGGTGGCACAGGGACATTGGGGGTCTCTGCTGTAGCACTCGGGTCAGAAGTCAGTGGCACTCTGCCTGTTGCCAATGGTGGACTTGGAGCGAATCTCTCAGGCAGTGCTGCAATTGGTGATCTACTCTATGCCACCTCAACAACTGCGTTTGGCAGACTTGCTGATGTAGGAACAGGCTCTTGTCTGACCTCAGGTGGTGTTAGATCAGCTCCTTCTTGGGGTAGTTGTGGTGGGGGTGTGAATTATTGGAATTTGTCAAATGGCACATTCTCTCCAATCAATGGGACAACAGATTTGCTTATTGGTGGTAGCGCTTCCTCTTCAGCTAAATTTGCATTTCTTAACGTTGCAGCAGGGACCCCAACTGCCAGTATCTCTGGAACTCTTGCTTTAGCTGGAGATGGGAGTATCCAAACAACCAATAACAAGGGTCTTGTCCTCGGTGGCAATTCTACAGGGAATATTTCTCTTCTTCCTCTCAATGGGACAGGCACAGTTACTATCACTGGTGGTTTATCAGCGAGTGGGACAGTGAATCTCTCAGGGCTGACAGCAAGCAAGGTTGTGTTTACAGATGCTTCTAAAAACCTGACTT
>CAZRBN010000043.1:0-11655 GCA_964598355.1 uncultured Gammaproteobacteria bacterium | reverse complement strand
ATTTGTGGATGGCATAGTTTGTGGTTGCGTATTGTTTGTATTATTTGTAGATGGTGTACTTTGTGGTTGTGTATTGTTTGTGTCATTTGTAGATGGTGTACTTTGTGGTTGTGTATTGTTTGTGTCATTTGTGGATGGCATAGTTTGTGGCTGTGTATTGTTTGTATCATTTGTAGATGGCGTAGTTTGTGGTTGTGAATCTGAAGGAGTTGTATTTTGTTGGCTTGGTAGAGAGCTGCCAGTTGGCTGCACACTATTGCCTTGAGTTGTTGGTTCTACAGAAGGCTGATTATTATCTAATACTTGCGTAGGTGCAGGAAGATTTGGATTTGTGGAGTTATCCGAAGGTGCAGCATTATCGTCTGGCTGGACAACACTTGTACCAGGAACAAAATTTTCTGTTTGCGTTGGTTCTCCAGTTATACTACTTGGAGATTGAATACCTGTTGGCTGGTTTGTAGGTTGATCACCACTACTATTGGCTGGTCCCTGATTTTGGTCTGGTTGGGTTGGCACGGGCGTACCGTTTTGGTCTACTTGAATCTCTTCTGGTTTTATTATGACTTGTTCTGAGGTTGTCTGTTCTGGAATAACCGCTTCTTCTTTTCGTTCTGTCTTTACCTCAGGCACAACCTTATCTTGAGGTATGACTACGGCTGTCTCTCCGGTATTTGTTACTACTTCTGCTTTTTTTGTTTCAGACTGGACAATTTGTTGCTGGTCTGGAGCTGGGTTTTGCTGAGCAAGATTTAAATCAAGGCTTAAATCCGAAGGGATATCTTCTGTAGCTGTCGGTTGTTGAGCATGAGTTACTGCTTTATTGAAGAGGAGTGGGAAAACTAGAAGAAGGATTATGATAAAAAATGGCAATAGTTTCACTTTGGAAAAATTGTGACGCAACATACCTTCTATTTAACGATATGCTATTAGTCTAAACTTGTCAACATCTTTTTATCTTGCACTCAAACACGTCGTTCCAGCTAATTTCAACCTCTCTTTTTGAGTTTCATTATGAATACTTTCAGTTAACTTATTTTCTTGACAATACGATAATTCAGACATATTATATCCTCCAGGGGAGGATATATCCATAAGTGGGACAATGTATGGCATATAGACCAAAAGATACACAAGAAAGAGTTCTTCATAGACTCAAAATCGCTAAAGGCCACTTAGAAAAAGTCATTAAAATGGTTGAAACAGATACCTATTGCATTGATGTGATGAAAAAATGATGCTCATGCAAATGGAATAACAGACATAACACTTCCTTAGTTATTTACTTTGTAGGGTATCTTCTTGTTATACTAACATTATGCTTAAGAAAGTCCCTCGCAATGTTCTTCTTCTCGGTTTAGTCAGTTTTTTTAATGACCTTGCTTCAGAAATGATTTATCCTCTTATGCCAATCTTTTTAATTTCGGTGCTTCATACAGCAATTCCTGTATTTGGACTGATTGAAGGAATAGCGGAAGCAACAGCAAGTATTACGAAATTTTTGTTTGGCTTTTACTCAGACTACATGCAAAAACGGAAAATCTTTGTAGTTGGGGGATATTCGCTTGCTGCTGTTTCAAAACTACTCACTGCTCTAGCATATTCATGGCCACTTGTGTTATTTGCCCGTTTTATTGATCGGCTTGGAAAAGGTATGCGCTCAGCTGCGAGAGATAGTATGCTTTTGGACAATACTGATAAAACAAATAAAGGATATATCTTTGGAGTTCATAGAACTATTGAAACAGCAGGATCAATTATTGGCCCATTTTTTGCTCTATTTCTTTTAGTCTTGCTTAAAGGAAATATCCGCTTCATGTTTGTTATTGCCTTTATTCCAGCGGTCATTGGAGTACTCTCATTACTTTTTATCAGAGAGAAGAAAAAGGAGAATACAGAACAATCAAATACGGCTAAAAAGTACCATTGGCATCTCCTTGATAACAGGCTTAAACTCTTTTTACTCATTAGTTTCCTTTTTTCTGTTGGGAATAGTTCGGATTCTTTTTTACTCCTCTATGCAAAAAATCTTGGACTCACAACGGTATTGGTGGTTCTTGCGTATATTCTCTATGATGTGTTTCAAACTATTTTTTCTACGCCATTAGGACACCTTTCAGACCGTATTGGACCACGAAAAGTTTTTTCTGGTGGGCTTATTGTTTTTTCCATTGTGTACTTTCTCTTTAGCATTGTCCATTCAACGTTTTGGTTATGGTTTCTTTTTCCTTTGTATGGAATATATATCGCAGCAACAGACGGGGTTTCCAAAGCGTATATCTCTGAATTTATTACCAAAGAAGAGTCAGGTACATTTTTTGGAGCGTATTATATGCTTACCGCCATAGGAACATTCCTTGCTTCATTTATTGGGGGAGTACTATGGTCACTGATTAATCCATCAGCAACATTTCTGTATGGTAGTGTTATGGCAATAAGTGCATTTGTTATATTTTTTGTATTTCAACGGAGATTTGTTAAAAAGTAAGTCCAAAACAAACTAGTACGCTTATACTAGAATAAACACCTCAGCAACTCCAAGTATTTGTACTAAGCTGGTCAAAGTGTGCCGAGAGTCGGAGTCGGACCAACATGGCCTGTTCTTCAGACAGGTGCCTTGACCACCTTGGCTATCTCGGCAAGGTTGTGAGACTAATTGTCTCACATCGCTCGCTCATCGCCTGAGCTAGAGCGGCAGATCCAATCTAGATCTCTCCTTATTTTACCAAAAGGGGATATAAATGGGAAGGGAGGGAAAGTTAGGATTTTGGGTATGTATAGACACCGTATGTGTAAATACCCTTACAATTTATCTGTCACAGTTTCCCTCCTTAATTATAGTTCTATATTGTCAATGCTCTCAACAATTTTGGTTAGAACTTGATTCTACAATAATATAATTCTATAAGAACTCTCCTCCTTTAGCACATGGTTGCTTAGTTGGCTTTTAATTTGGAACCGCCGTGGAAGGTAACGCCTCCTTGTATCTGGACAGAAGGTGGATTGGTAACAGGGAAGACCGTAATAAATGTTGAAGGTGAAGATTCATTATTGTACTCTGTCTGAATCCAGGAAGACGAACGGTTAGTACAGGAAAGCCTTGCTTCATCAATAGTTCCAGGAAAATTAGATCCCACAAAAGATCCTGCAGCGCCAAGCATGGTATTTGCCCCAGTGCGACCTCTGCTTTGTGCAGTATTATTTGTCCCGTCTGATGCTCCATTCACATAGACTGTTCTGGTTGTTCCATCCCAAACGCCAACAACATGATACCATGTACCAACACTTATTGAAGTCGCAGATATTGCTGTTGGAGTCCCTCCGTTTGCCCAAAAGAAATTGAATTTATTATTGGTATCAAGTCTTATTGCAAAACTTGAGTTATTGCCGCCAACATCATAGTCTCCCATAATATACCGTGTTGTTCCTGCACCTCCTGACGGATTAACCCATGCTTCAACAGTAAGTGATCCTGAACAGTAAAGGCTTGCAATGTTGCCAAAATCTATTGTATCAGGATTTGCACTATTAAAACTTTGTCCACCAGCAATTTTTCCAGTCGTTGGATTTGGTCGTGTAGCAGTATTTTTAGTACCATTCGTTGCATTTGAAGTTGAGTCAGACACAGTTGTTCCAGATGTCTCCGAAAGATGAGTAACAAGTACATAATTAGTGTCCCAGACACCAGTTTTATTCTGTTGGTTTGCTGCAGATGAATACCCATAGTACATGTAAATAGTTTTATCAACAGTGGATGAAAGATCAGGTACATTCACCCATGCTTCAAGCTCACCTGTCGTGTTATTATACTTTTCTATTTCATGATTGAGTTTTGATACACCATCCGAATCTGTAAAGAGAATGTCATTGCCATTTGTTTGGGCATTAGACGCAACACTTGCGTTGCTAGCCCAAGAAACCAGCACTGGAAAGTTAGTCAGGTCTCCTGCTTTTGTGTGATTAATGACAATTCTTACGCGAAAGCCCCAATTAGAGTTATACCAGGAATTGCCTGGAAAACTCCAACAAGAATTATTACCTGAATTAATAGAAGAAGTAGCCTTCAAAGGTGCTAGGGAACTACTGCAAGCATTAGAGTCCTTCACATCAAGATAAGAAAGATTGACTGAACCCTGAGGAATAACATTCCATTGTGTTCCGGTCGAGGTACTTCGTAGTATGACTTTTGTTGTCGAATTACCGCGAAGGGTAAGAGTATTTGTTATGGTTGTCGTTGAGGAAGCGGTAAAGTCTATCTCTTTTCCTGCAATAATGGATGTTATGTTATAGAAGGTATTTGATCCACTAATAGTACTAATTTGTGTATTATCAATAAAGGTAACTGTTCCAGAGCCTTGGGTAAAGGTTCCGCCACTGTGAGTAAAATTACCACCAATGGTAAGGTTACTCGGTGCAACAAATGTGCCTGCACCAAGGGTAAAACTACCGTTACATGTCACTGGACCATTTGGGGTAAATGAACCTGCACCGCTAATATTCAGTGAATAATACGTATTCCCAAAAGGAAGGGATGTATAGGTTCCAGAACCTGTATACTGAACAGTACCACCCGTCCATGTAGAACTCCCCAGCGAGACCGTCTCTCCTCCTTGTGCTTTTATAGTAGTCCCAGCGTTATTGGTAAGAGCATTGGTAACAGTGAGATTATGCCCTGCTATATCAAATGTTCCAGCTGTCATAGTAAGCGCATTAAATGTTCCGGTTGTTGCAAGAGATGCCGTTCCACCAGATTTGTTAACAATAAAGGCACCTGTGGGGAAATTTGTTCCATTCAGTGTGAGGGTTTGAGTGCCACTCCCACTGAGAGTAATACTTACATTTCCTATAGCTCCATTATTCGAGGTTGTGATATTTCCTTGAACAATGAGTGTTCCAGTACCATTGACAGTCATTTCTGAGGCACAAGTCCCACCGTCAATGGTGGTATTTCCACTCAATGTCAATGTTGTTCCTGAGGCAATGGTCACTGTCTTGCCATTAGTACACCCAGAAGAAAAAGTAGCATTTGCAAGCGTGTGACTGCCAGTAATTGTAAGAGAACCACCTTCTGGAGGATTAAATGCAATGGTACTTGTACCAGGGCTTAGCGTACCTGCTGTATATGTCCAGTTACCAACAGGATTGATGGTATTAGATAGACTCAGCGTGCCACCTGATTTATTAATCGTAATTGCCGGAACGAATTCAAATCCTGCACCTGCATCTCCTGAAAAAGCCTGATTTGCACTTCCTGAAATGGTAATAACAACTGTTCCGCTCACTCCGTTATTTTGAACACTCACATCTCCTTGCGCCGTAATACTTCCAGACCCATTAACAATCATATACCCACTGCATTGTCCTCCTTCCAGTGTGAGTGTTCCACTGACAGTCAGTGTTGTCCCTGAAGCAATAGTCACTGTCTTACCGTTAGTACATCCAGAAGAAAAAGTAACATTGGTAAGTGTTTCAGTTCCAGTAAAGGTATTCGTGACACCTTCTGGAGGAGTAAATATAATCGTACTTGTACCAGGGGTTATTGTACCGGCAGTATACGTCCAGCTCCCTGTAACAGTCACCGTATTACTGAGTGTTAACGTTCCCGAAGACTTATTTATCGTGAGTGCAGGCAATTGATTTGGATTTCCATTAACTCCATCGCCAGCAAGCGTTGGGGAACCAGTACCGCTGATGGTAATCAGTGCTGTACCAGCCAGACCATCGTTAACAGTAGAAATATTCCCTTGTGCAGTAATAGCACCTGGACCATTAATACCATTCCCTGTATTACAAGCTGAGTTTGCAGTTAACGCTCCTCCAACTGTCAGTGTTTTTCCAGAAGAAATTGTATACGTAAACCCACCTATACAATTTCCATTTCCAATATTAAGATTATTAAATGTTGCTGTTGCATTTAAAGTCAATGTGGTTGCACTCTGTGGTGAAAAGACTACTGTTCCTCCATTTGCGCTAAAGGTACCACCTGAAATTTGCATGCCACCATCAACTTCTAGTATTCCAGAGGTGGAAGTAAAGGTACCATTTGTTAATTGAAAAGCAACAGTTGTACTGGTACTTTGGTCTATTATATTTTGAGACGCTCCAGTAAACGTAGAACCTACTGCACTTTGGACAAATCCTGTTGCAGTAGTGAGTGTTAAGGAGCGTGCTTGGGTAATTGTTCCTGTATATGTGAGAATTTTGAGTCCTTGGGCAGATCCCCCCCATGTAGCATCAAGTGATGAATTTGTATTGGTTGTAACGCCTCCAGTGCAAGTCGTTGTTGAGGAATCAAAAATGGCAACGTCTGTACTTGCCAATGTCGTTGCGATTGTACCAGTTGCTGCAACCCAATTATTGCCAGACCACGTAGCACCACTTCCACCAACCCAGCACTTATTTGCATCAGAGGCAATTTGCCATAATCGTGCTTCCTGAAATATAGGATGTGATGTCTCACCAATGGTCAAGGGTCCAAGGGTATAAAAATCTATGGACACAGGTGGAAAATTCATTGTGTAGGAAAGGGTATATGTCTGACCTTTTTTCCAATCAACATGCCAGACAATTGGCATCAGAGAGTGATCTGTATTTGTTCGATCTGGATGAATAAGGACAGTCTGGGTTGAGCCGTCTTTTTGTTTCCTTTGTACAGGTATCATTTCATGAACAATTTTTGAAACATGACCATTATATTTTGCAAAAGCCTCTTGATCTTGTTTTAAAACATCAGCATCTGTATTTTGAGGAATCTGACTTACATCCTCTTGTCCCACAGCTCCTCCATTACCAGAGACCTCATCAACAAAAATTGCTTTCGGAACAAAGTCCCGTACTTCTCCAGTAAAATCCTGATTAGCAGTAATCGTAAACTTTACAGGATAGGGGATTGCTGGATAAATTCTAGTTGGAAAAGTAGTTCGCTCTACAATAAAAGGAACACTGTCTTTGACGACAAAGAAATCATCAATAGCATGAGTCCCATTATGATTTGTCGCTAAAACATGCATATGGTAGGTACCAACATTCGTTGTTTTATACGTTGCCTCGTAGTCTGGACGTGTAGCATAATATTCTGTTCCACAAGCTGAGGTAAGCTTGATAGAGTTATCCTTGGTACTGAGGGTTGTGACTGTTCCATTAGGATCCGTAATGGTTGTGGCAATTGCTGCATTACATATTGTTGCACCATCTTCATCTAGTACGCCAAACCCAAGCTTTGCTTTTTCAGAAGGAGCATAGATACTTTTATTTGTATTGACTGCCAAAACGCCCCAGGAAAAATCTTGGGTAAGATTTCTTGTATAAATAGTAGTCTCCTGTGATGCAACATACAGTTTGTAATCTCCATGACGAAGTTCTTTTGTATCAACAGAAAGATTGAATTGTCCTTCTGCATTTTTTTGAATAGTGGCAGGATAGGAGGTCCCATCGTGATACACAATTGCTGCTTCTATTTTCTCTGATTTTGTTTTCCAGATATTAGAGACAGATTTTCCAAGTTGGTCTTTTGTGTGGGTCGGGATAGAAAGCACAAATGTTGGTTTTTGCTCTACTGAAAAATTTTTCCCAGGATTTTTCAATTGGACTGGATTATGCAGTGTCATCACATCTGATGCAACACCCATAACTCCATCATACCAAGAAGCCGAAGGGTGGGGGACAACCGTGTCTGCAAAAGCAGCAGGCGCCCAAAGGAAAAAAAGGCCACTCAAAAGCATTACACACAATAATCGTATATACCGTTTCATAATAATTGAAGACATTACTGTGATCCAACAACCCACCAGTCAAAGGTGATCGGCTGTATATCAGCAGTCAAAATTGCAACAGTGAACTGACCCACAGCTTTTTGGGTTACCGTAAGCTGTTTGCTTGTTAAGGATGTTGGTGTTAAGTATACCCGTGCTGTTGGTTGCATGGCTGCCGTAGTAATCACAATGGTTGTTTTACCAGCTGGTAACGTTGCTGTCCCAGTACTCATTCCTTTGACAATATATTGATTGGCTGATACTGTATCTGCTGAAAGAACTCCTTGTACTGTCATATTGCCAGTTGTATCGATCCTTACTAACCCATTGAGAATGTTAATACCACCGAGACGTTGGTGTTGTAATTCCAAATCACCGGCCAATGTATCAATTTGTCCATCAAGACCATGAATGGTTATAAGTCCTGCATTCATGGTACCAGTAATGCCAAGGTCTGTAACGGTAGTACGACCTAAGACATTAAGCGTTCCTGAAATTGTTGCAACATCTGCACTAAAGAGTGGGAAATTCTGAAGACTTGGGGCTAATGCTGCAGCTGTTGATGCGCCAAGAACTTCACTTGTTGCGTTAGCATAGAAAGTTGGATCATACCATGATGGTTGCAATGCTATCATAATTTCACCATTACTATCCTGTTGTGCAGAAGATTGCATGGCATGACCAACAATTTGACCCGCTTTTGTTGCTTTTACCAAAACACCCGAAACAGACGCTGTTGTTAGTGGGTCTCCAACCGCAATAGCACCATTGGTGGTTGAAATTTTTCCAGGAAGTTGTCCAATAAGACCAACCAAAACATAGTGAGAATCTCCTGCATGGTCTCCTCCTCCAACAAATGAAGGATGCGATGAAACAATACCAACAATACTTTGCCCTGTGGTACATTTCGTTACTCCACCTGTCACATCAAAACATACAGTATCTCCTAAATCAAAACCTTCAGAACTATCTTTCTTCGGGAAATACTCAGCCATATCAAGCCCGTTACCATTGTATGAGATACCTGTCCCACCATTGGAATCAATAGACCCCAATGAAGCACCATTACCATTTAAAAATCTTATGAAATTATTTCCTGTTATTTGACTGGCTGGTGTTGTACCATTTCCTGTAAAGCCAAGTTTTATAACAAGACCACCACTGTTTGCCGTACTATTGGTATTATAAATTTGCGCTGCTGCTGTTGCTGAAACGCTTCCTTGTACATCAAGGACATACCCTGGGTTATTTGTCCCTATACCAACATTTCCTGAGATAATGGCTCCATTACTCGGTCCAGTATTAACACCAGCGTATGTTCCCAATGCAAGTGCTCCATTAATATCAACGACATTTTTTGGAACTGCAGTACCAAACCCAGTATTTCCTCCAGCAAAGATCGCTGCATAGTTATTTGTTGCACCTGATTGTGCATTGACATAGAGACCATATGCATTTGTTATACCTGATGCACCTTGATTACCGATACGAATACCATATAAGTTATTGGTACCTGTTGGTGAATTGATGGTTGGAGTCTGGAAAAATGCACCATATAACTCATGGGTACCACTTGCACCCGTTGCACCAAACGTTGGAAGAACATTCAAACCAATTGTTTGGGTTGTTCCAGCTGCATTTAATGTGGAATTATCAGTAAACGCAAGGTTAATGAGTTTGCCTGTTTCTGCAGCAACAGAATGCACGTAGGTTGTAGCTGAAAGACTTAACAAACTTGCCGTTGTCATAGCAGAACCTCCGGTAAGCGATATATCGTTTCCTGTTGTTAATGAAGATCCATTAAGGGTTAGTGCTGTCGTTGTTGTTCCAGGATAGGAGAAGGTTGTGTTAGACATTTTGTCAAATGTGATAAATGTTGCACCAGCTGCTTCTATTAAGAAACTTCCATTCCCTGAAAGATTCGAGACAAGATTACTTCCACCCGGATCAAGAGTGATATCACCATTTCCACTTCCAACAGTAACAATACCTGATGCTGCCGTAAGATTAAGGCCTCCTGAAACATCAGAGGAAATGGTTGGTGCAGTTTTACCAGCTCCTGAAGAATTAAGCTTGATAAGACCATTACTTGTTGCAGCTATACCAAGAGTAAGGGTTGGTGTTCCAGTAGCAACATTTGTAAATGAAATGTCAGCAGAAGCAGTACTTGTCCCACCAAGTAAGAAGTCAAGCGTACTGTTGATAGGGGATAGTGCACCACTTGTCAGAGTCCAATAGTTAGTACCAAGGGAGAAGCCACAACTTGCACTGTTTTGAAGACAAAGAGTACCAGTTGCATCAGGGAACGTAATTGTTCTGGCAGCGGTTGCAGCTGAGGTGAGGGTAATTGCATTTGTTTGATTCCCGTAGAACAGGAGATTTCCATTGTTAGCTATTGTGAACTTAGTAGAACCAGAGCTACTGGCAGTGAAGAGATCACCAGAGTTAAGATTGTTGAGCATGAAGGACGCATTACTGCCAATACCGCCAGAAACAGACAGAGGAGCAAGGGTGTTACTACTGTTTCCAACTAAGACACCACTGGTTGCAGTACTGGTCAGGATAGTGTTCCCAGTGCCATTTGGAGTAATGGTGAAGTTACTGTTATTACCTGTGGTGATACTTCCAGCATTCGCAAAACCAAGACTTGTTGCCGAGGTAGTGATGGTATCAAGTGAGGAAACAGAAGAAAGTGCTCCACTGTTAATAACAATCCCATTAATAGTATTTGTTACAGTTGCGCCGGTAATGGCTCCAGAGAGTCCAAGAGTTGAGACAGAGGAGAGTGCACCGGAGTTAATAACTATACCATTAATGGTATTACTAGCCGTTGGAGCAGTGATGACACTTGAGACAGACAATCCACCAGTGATAGAGACAGTACCTGTCCCATTCTTTGGAGATAGAGCAATGTTGCCAGTTGTTGCACTTCCAAGGGTAAGAGTTTTATAGTTAGTTGTTTGGATGGTCCCGCTTGCATCAAGGCTGAGAGCACCTGAGATAGTTGCACTAGGAGTTGTCCCATTGATAAAGGCAAAGTTTGCAGAAGCAGTACTCGTCCCACCAAGTAAGAAGTCAAGCGTACTGTTAATAGGGTATAGTGCACCACTTGCCAGATTCCAATAATTGGTACCTAATGCACAACCTCCCCATGAGGGTGCTGCTACTCCACCAGAAAGAAGACATTGATTAAGACCTCCTGCAGCTAAGTGCCCATAGGCTGTTGTTCCAGTAGAGTAGAGAACTTCTCCTGCTCCTGCTGGTGTCACTGCTGCTCCCAACCCTCCATTCCCAACTGGGAGAGTCCCTGAGACTTCAGATCCTAAGGCAACTGTTGAAACACCCAATGTCCCAGTTCCACCAGTTGTATGAAGGACGCCATTGGTTGTCAGGGTACTCAAAGTGATCGTGCCTGAAGAAGTTAATCCAGTCAGTCCTGTAAGGGTTCCTGTTGCTACAAGATTTCCATTGTTATTCACTGTGAATTTGGTTGCACCAGAGGAGGAGGCAGTCAACAAATCACCACTGTTGAGGTTGTTGACTATGAAGGAAGCATTACTGCCAATCCCTCCAGAAACAGAGAGAGGTGCAATGGTATTGGATGAGGAACCAACCAACACACCAGATGTTGCAGTACTGGTTAATACTGTATTTCCTGTGCCATTTGGGGTAATGGTGAGATTACTGTTGTTGCCAGTGGTAATGGTTCCAGCATTCGCAAAGCCAAGACTTGTTGCACTGGTAGTGATGGTGTCCAAAGATGACACAGAAGAGAGAGCCCCACTATTAATGACTATCCCATTGATCGTATTACTGGCTGTTGGTGCAGTAATGGCGCTTGAGACAGATAACCCACCAGTGATAGTAACTGTGCCTGTCCCATTGAGAGGAAGAAGAGAAATGTTCC
>CAZRBN010000042.1:0-12209 GCA_964598355.1 uncultured Gammaproteobacteria bacterium | reverse complement strand
TCTTGTTTTAAATGAAAATATTTTGATAACATTGTGGATTTTATTTAATGTAATGGAATGACCTCATGAACCTTCACTATATAATAATTTTATCAGAAGAACAGCATTACCTCCATGAGGATTATCCATCTTCAACAGGAAATTCTGGGGGAATAACAAAAGAAGAAAGGACTTATTGCGAAGGGAGCCTCCACAATAAGTCCTATTTAGGTACAGAGGGTTCCTTTATAAACCACTCCAAGAGATTGGAAGATCACCTTGATATGGACCGTGTGGTTCAGGTCTTCCGTTCACTATTCGTTTTTTATCATGTGGAAGACCTGTCTCTCTTGATCTACGTCGTGCAGCTAATTCTTCCAATGCGTCTGTGCTTAATTGCGTTACTCGCCTATCAGCTTTTGTTTGCGTAGCACTTGGTGCCTTTGCTCCTGCTTCTAATTGTGTCATATTCATTTCACCTCCTTTCAGGCCACAAAAAAACTCCCCTGTGGGGAGTTATCGAATTGTGTGAATCTCTGTTACTTCACACTATTCTCCCCACTCAGAGAGCTTCTAAAACTAAAGAAGAAAAAGAGTGAGAAGAATTTCTTATTCATAATGGAAATATTATCAAATCTTTTTACAGCTTGCAACTAGGTTTTTCGATTTCTATTGAGAAAGTCTTTTAGTGTCGTCCTTGGAGATTGAGTTGGAGGAGGTAACTTTTGAGTCCCTGGAACAGTAATAACTCTCCCTCCTGGATCAGGCTCTCCACGCCAAGTAAGATACTCAAAATAGTTATCTGTCGAAAAATTAGTTGTTCTATCTCCATTTCCTGATTGCCCATCTCTTTCTGGCCTGTATGACTGTAATCCTTGTTGTTCAAATTCTGTCATATATTTCCTTTCAGGGATACTCCCTATTATACAACCAGGGGTATTGGATTGGTATATGATGTATCAGAACATCTGCCAACACCCCTGAAATCAAGCAGTTTTTATAGTTGAGCTGCTCTTTCTCTTTGTCTCATGTGATTTCTTACGGCATTACGTTTTCTTACCACCTCTGCGTATGCTTTATCTTGTCTAGCTTTATCAGGATTATTACCAGCTGTTCGCTCAACTAATCTTGAAAAACGTTCCTCTGGAGATATATTTCTTTCTGTCATATATTTTCACCTCCTCTCAATCTTAATAATTTTTTCTTTGGTCTCCTTTTAGGAGAATCTCTTGTCCACAAAAAAACCCGCCTACTTGGCGGGGTCATACCTCTCACAGTATTACCTCCCGCCCTTAGGGGGTAAGAATAATAATACTAATACTATTGTGAGAAGTCATGTTAATAGTACTAGTATACCAGATGGTTTTGGGGGATTCAACAAGAAGACGACAAGAGGTTTTTGAGAATTATCCAGTTTGATTGGATGAAGAGCGTTCTCCAGACATAAGTTCATTCATATTTTTCTTCATGCGTCCAATAGCACCTTTTCTTTTACTCTTGACACTATGGAGCCATGCTCCTGCGTTTTCAACCCGTTTTCGTGCGTCTCGAACAATAATAAGCATCCATTCAAAGAAGTTTTTATGGTAGAGTCCTGGCTTTGTCGTAGCTGATGGACCAATCGCAATTTCTATATCTTTTTGTATTGCTTTGGTAGATGAGGCAAGTCTTTTTAATTCATAAATAATAGATTGGACTTCTTGTCGAATTTGTTGGGTTTCCTTTTGCAGTGTATATTGTCCTACTTCTGCAATTTCTCTGTTATAATTCATTGGAGCTTCATTTCTTGGAGCTTGAGTTTTTTGTTCTTGTGCTTTCTTCAAGTCTACTGCCTGTCCTGGGGTAAGGTCTCCACCCATTTTTGGCTTGGCTTGCTTTTTGTCTGCGCTATATTTATTAGCCCCCAAAAGGGAATCCCACATATCTTTTACTGCATCTTGGGATGCTTTGGTGACTTCCTGCATGACTCCTTGTGGAATGGATTTAAAGGAGGTGTCAGTCTCAAGGTCATTTTTGACCTGGACTTGAGGTTTCTTCTTTGCTTGACTGGCCTGTAGCGTGTTCATATGCTGGCCTAAACCCTATCATAAATGCTTGAGAAAATCAAGCGTTTTTTGTTGTCTGAGAATGCTTGCAAGAAGATATTTATTGGCTTCTAAATTCTTTCTTTCTGTCTCATCTTTAGCCTTATTTACTGCTTCATCTACTTCTTTTTGATCAACAGAGATCTTTTCTTCATCAGCTATCTTTTGCAGGGCAAATTCAAAGGTAATATCATTTCGTGCACGGTCTTCATATTCTTTCTTCAATTGGTCTATAGTTTTGTGAGTGGATGACAAATACTGCTCTAAAGAGAGTCCAAGACTTTTCACTTCATCAAGCATTTGGGATAAGAGTCTTTCTACTTCTGTATCTACTAAGATTTGAGGAATTGTTACTTTTACTGAATCAAGAAGTGCTTTAATAATCTCATCGATATTTGGCTCCTGTTGGTCTTTTCCAGGAACGACAATTTTTGATTTTGCAGTAACATTACTAACAGCCTTTTTATACTCATTCAGGCTAATTTCTGGTGCTTCAGACAATGTTGCTTCAAATTCCCAGTCCTCCCCTTCTCCGATTTTACTGACATGAATTCGTGGACTCATAATAGGACGGAGTTTGTGCTCAACAACTGCATCTGAATATGCTTTTGGAAGAAGTTCTCTGAGCGTATCTTCCTGAAGGTGCATTTTATCTAATTTTTCTTCAACTAAATTTCGTGGTGCTTTGCCTTTTCGGAAGCCTGGAAGCTCGGCATTTTCTACTGCTTTTTCAATAACTCGGTCAAATGTTTTTTTTACCTCTTCCTTAGGAAGTGGAATGGTAAGAGTAATTGTACCGTCTTGTGCTTTTGTAATAGTTGATTTCATAATATTGGTGCGGACGAAGGGACTCGAACCCCCATGATTTACATCAATAGGTCCTAAACCTATCGCGTCTACCATTTCGCCACGTCCGCTTTACTGGTTTACGCTGAATTGGTCCTGCCCTACCCTGTCAAATGCTTGGTCAATGAGACTTGCAAGTGAGCTGGTTTGCTGTAAAAAACAAAATTCACTCAGCTCTGCGACTCATAAGATTATACCTGATTTAGAGTGAAATAGGAAGAGGCGTAATTTGAGACAAAGCAAAATCCTGGATGTCATTCATGAAAAAATTCACATGCTGTGCCCATGTTGGGGAAGCTGCATAAATTCTCCCGATACTCCAGATATCATTTGCTCCCCACTTATCCATATACTTTCTTCGTAAATCTCGCGATATGATACGAATACCTTCATCATAGGAAGTAAAGCAGAATATATGCTGCGCATCAGGAATTGCCCATCCCCATGCATTCGTACAAGGAACAGCCTTTCCATACGTGGATTCAACTCCCGAAATAGCAGCGACGAGTCTCCAGTCCAAATGGTACAAATCTGCTTGAGAGACAAAGATATTTGCATATTCTGCAAGTGGAGAATCATAATGCTCAAGGTATTTCTTTAATATTTGAGCTCGATTATCCTGCTCTCGGGCAATAAGAATGTTGCTCAGAGTTGCTGAAGATCCTGAGGCTTGTTCTTGTGCCTGGATCTGGTGAGGAAAAAGTAAGATGATGCTGGTAAGGATTGAAAAGACAAAAAGTAACACTTTTGCTTTCATAATTTCTGCTTGGAAGGCTTTCGCCTGTTAGGCATAAAAAAAATCCTAACGTATGCATTTGAAGGGCATACCTTAGGATCTGAAAAGATTATAGCATGTAACTATAAGTTTGTCAAGGGGTACTATAAGCTTTATTTAAATCTTGCTCATAATGAGGATTACATTCTCAGTCCAATTATTTGTGTTGCCTGGATTGTATATTTTACCTATTTCTTCTAGGCTATCAATTCCCTTACTCTTTTTATTTGCAAAGTATCTCGTAATAGTGTCTATTGCCTCATCATACCCTGCAAATGAGGTAACTCGTTTGCCATAAATACCGAATCCCCAACAATTGTATGGTGCTTGAGGCAGTGCTTTTTTACAAAGCCCTGACTCCTGCATAGCAATTGCTGGCAAAAGTCTGTAGTCAATGCCATATGTATCTGCTTTGTCGACTATATTTTGGGCATATAAAAGGAGTGGTGAGTGATATAAAGAAAAGAAAGCTTGGAGAGACTGGACTCGCCTATCTGAAAGACTTGCTGAAGCATCAAACACATTTTGGGTACTTGGTAATGCTGCATATGCAACGCTCTGAGGAGGCTGAATAGATACGCCTAAAACACCACTAAAGGGCTTAAAAGTATGATATGAAAGCAAAACCATACTAAACAAAAGAAAAGATGGAGTTATGAGAAAAAAACTAATGAGCAGAATGAGCTTTCTCATAGCATGGTCTAAAACTTATGGTGTCACATTTCCTATTCCTTGTCAAGCTAAGCCAAGCTCTGGTAGAATCGGATAAGAGTTGTACGTCAAGGGTCATTGTTACTTGTATAACACTGTAGGTATTAGGGTTGGAGACACGCCGACGTGGTGAAATGGTATACACGTAGTGTTCAGAACGCTATGCTGTCACAAGCGTGGAGGTTCGAGTCCTCTCGTCGGCACAAAAAAATAGAAAAATTCATTCCTTTGGATGAATATTTATGGTTTGGACTTCAGACTTGGCTTATGCTATTGGGATAATTACTACAGATGGTAGTCTTTCGATTGATGGCAGACATATTAATCTCACCTCTAAAGATATGGAGCAAGTAGAAACATTTGCAAATATATTTCATCTCACTAATAAAATTGGAATTAAAAAAAGTTCTTTTAATCCAAATGGAACCTATTATCAAATTCAGTTTGGGAATGTAAAGTTGTATCGATTCTTATTAAGCATTGGGCTCAAACCAAATAAAACAAAAATTCTAGAATCCCTGGAGATACCTAATGAATTTTTTGCTGATTTTCTCAGAGGACATTTGGATGGAGATGGTTATACCTATTCATATTGGGATAAAAGATGGAAAAACAGCTTTATGATGTATACGTGTTTCGTCTCTGCAAGTAAGCCTCATTTGATATGGATTGAAAATAAGATGAAAGAACTATATAAAATTAGTGGCAGAATAAAATTTGCTGGAAAATCTGTTTTTCAGCTTACATATGCGAAGAAAAGTTCAATAATTTTGTTAGATAAACTTTACTACAATTCTGCTATTTGTTCCCTTTCAAGAAAAAGGTTTAAAATTGAAGAAGAATTAGGTATAATACGGAATACGCGGATGTGCTGAAATGGTATACAGGCATGCTTGAGGTGCATGTGTCAGTAATGGCGTGGAGGTTCAAGTCCTCTCATCCGCACACAAGGGTAGACGCTATCAGATCAAAGTGTATCATTATTTCCTATTTGAACTTAGGTATAAGTAGAAATTAGATGATAAAAAGTTCCTAGGTAACTTGAACCTCAAAAGATTGCAATGACTAAGCAAGACGTATTATCTTTTATTAAAACTCAACAGCATGCAGTAATTTCTACTTGTGGGAAAACCCAGCAACCAGAAGCAGCCTTAATTGGTTTTGGTGAAACTGATGAATTTGAATTAATTTTTGGTACATATAAAACTAGTAAAAAGTACAAAAACCTTAAAGGAAATAATAAAGTGGCGTTTGTTATTGGATGGCAAGAAGATTACATTACGGTTCAATACGAAGGTGAGGCATCAGAACTTGAGGGATCAGCGGTTGAGAAGTATGTATCACTATATCATAAGAAAGTTCCAGGAGCAGTTATTTATAAATCTCACCCAGAACAATCGTATTGGAAAGTAAAACCAACATGGATTCGTTATTCGGATTTGAGTGCAGATAAAGAAAAAGTTTATGAATTCACTTTCTAAGCGTAATTCAATTGGAACGGATACTGCTTAAAAATAATGCCCCACTCCTTGATCGTCTCCACAAATTCATCTATAATTTGGTTTGATACAGCGAAACGGCTGTGCACTAGACCGGACGCTTTGCGTCTTTTTCGGAATTATTTTTCAATTTAGCTTCAAATAAATCATTTTTTTGAGTTCAATGTAAATTCCAAATTCTTAATTGTGCTTGACATAAACTACCCACTGAGAAGAGAGGAATTTAAACCTAACAATCCTTTCTTGCGCAAATATAATGTTTCTTTATCACTAAGCTCGAAGTTCGTTCTGGGATCATTTGGTCTCTTGACAAATTGTTTTTATTCTTATTATCATATATTTATGATAGCTCAAAACGCAAGCTACGAAGATCAATTTCTGACGACTACTGCTGCATCAAAGCTTATTAGGAAAAGTCCTTCTACTGTAAAGCGACTTGCCAAGCGGCTCTGGGAAACTAAGCCGAACAACTCCGAAATTTTAAAAAGAGAGAAGACCTACACAGGATATATCTATAAATTAAGCAAACAATACTTACTATCTCACTTTTCTACTATTAGTTTGGACGAGATAAATAAGCAAGAAAGTAATAATTCAGTGTTACAGTTAATTAGGGCTCAGTTTGAAGAAAAAGATAGAATAATTGAAGAGAAAGATAAAGAGATAAAACGATTGAATGAATTTATTATCTCATCCCTATCCAAATTAAAATGAATGGTCCATATGAAAAAATATTTTTAAAGAAACGACATGAAGAAACACAAAATTAGTATGAAAAAGGTAAAGCAAGATATTGTCCATGCATTTATAGATAGTCAAAATCTTAATTTAGGCACGAGCAATGATATCAAGAGAAATGGAAAAGTCATTTATAAAGGTTGGAAACTTGATTTCAGAAAATTTAGACAATATTTATTTGACAAATTTCGTGTGACAAAAGCTTTCCTGTTTATTGGGTATATAAAAGGGAATGAACCAATGTACAAAAGTCTTAAAGCCTATGGTTACGAATTAGTTTTTAAGCCAACCGTTAAAGATGGTCAAGGAAAGCCAAAAGGAAATGTTGATGCGGAATTAGTACTGCATGCCGCGGCTATTGAATATTCAAAATATGATAAAGGAGTAATTGTTTCTGGAGATGGTGATTTTCATTGTTTGCATGAGTTTCTTGAGAAAGAGAAAAAGCTGCTTGCTATTATAATTCCCAATACAAAAACAGAATCTTCCTTATTAAGACGTTTTCAGAAGTATAAAACGTTCATTATCTACGAAAAAGCTAAATTGGAAAAATAAACATCAAAAATGGGAGGCGTCGCATATAACACGTAGTCATATGTTCGTTTCTCCCTAATGATGCATAAATATTACCCTATTTAAGGGATAAAGTCAAGTAAGAAAACGATAATTTTGGGCTAAATCGAGGCTAAAATTCTACAAGATCTCCTCCTAAAATGATTGGTACTCTTTCATAAATTTGATAAGCCGAGCCATGAGCAGTTCAAAATGACGACGCTCATCCGCACTAGAGAATGAATTTGTTGAAAATGTCATATTTTAGACTCTCTTAACAATGAGATTTAAAGACGGCTAACTAAACAGAATTGTGTTCATACTGTGACCATCCAGCGCCCAGGGTTAATTCTGATTTCTTTTTGACTTCTTCTCGCGTTTCTTTCCGAAGAGTCAAAAAATCGATAATAGATATTATCCGTACCAATAGTTGATAACATGATACCTACTAAGCTTCCAATTTTTTCTCCTGGAGAACCGGGACCAACTAACGTATGTCCTTGCTGATAAATTCCAAACAACAAGCCACTCGCCCACGCGAAAATTCTACCGGGGGGAAGAAGTGGTAGCTTTCCATTTGCGTCATCAGCTGCATGTTTTAATTCGTGACCCAAAACACCACTCGGAACAGCTGTATGATATTTTTCTAATATTCTTTCTGGGTCTTTCCCAATTAAAGACAATAAGCCAGTTCTGATATATCTTCTTTCGTGCGGTCTAGTATAAAAGATTATTCTTCTGTAAAAATGAGAATAATTGGCCTGACCGATAATGTTCCATACTGTTCCCCGTTTAAATATGATAGATAATCCTGGTATATCAGACTCCGGCATTCCTAATTCAAGCAGGTTTTGACGGATTCTTTCTAAATCCACTCGTGGAGCTCGGTTTGAAGAAATTGACGCATCTATGACAACCCGCGGATACGAAGATTGTTCAAGCACAAGAACATTATAGGATAAATATCCTATAATTGCAATACGTCTTGAGTTTGAAGCACATAGATACTAAATATACATGATAATATTTGAAAAATTAGGAATAGGATTCCACTGAGTAGTCTCAATTAGGGTTCTAACGATATGTTCTGTGCTGCACCAGGCTCAAAGTAGTAATTCCTCTTTGTTTTGTGAGGCTAAAAAGGTTCAAGTCCCCTGATGCAGAAGTTATTTCTGTGCAAGCGTAACCAAAACAACACCTATAACGATCAGAATTGTTGGTATAACATGCTTTTGTAGCTTCTCTTTATAAAACAACCATCCGAAGAAAGATGAAAAAAGTATCTGTGTATTTCCAACAGCGTTAACATATACAGGAATTGCCAATGAGTAAGCAATATATTGTGGAAAGACCTGTATCGCATCGAACGCTCCTGCTGGAAAAAGTCGTTTTATCATTTTCGGTTTGAATAAATTAGCAAAGCCTTTTCTATCAACAAAAAATGCTACTGGTGCAAAACAAATAGCCCAAAACAATTGGAAAAATGCTGTGTAGAAATATGGGTTAGAATTATCAACGGCAAGTTTTTGAAAGGCAACAACAAAGCTCCAAAGAATAGCAACAAAAACAGCAAGCATGACCCCCTTCTCTTTATAAATTGCCTTAAAGGGAGAGAGAATATGTTTTGTATCATGGTCAAAATGGAGAAAATAAATTCCAAATACTACAATTACCACGCCAACTACTCCAAGAGGTGTTGGAACGAGATGGTCAATAAAATATTGTGTTACAAATATAAGAAGTGTTTGGAATGATAACATAGGTACAACAAGAGAAAGCGGAGACAGTTGGAGAGCTTTGATATAAAGAGTAAATGCAAGTGAGTCAATAAGAAGCCTACAAAAAACCGCAATCCAAAAAGTATTATTGAGATGTGGAATACCCAAAAGAAATAATGGAGAAAAAAGAATTGAGGATACTACTAAAACACTCCACGCCATGTGAATAGGGTTTATCTGAACAGTTCTCTTTTTGAAATAGGCATTTTGTAAGCCACTGGCGATTGCGTTAACGAATGACAATATTAACCACATATCTAATCTTTTTGATATTTTCAAATACTTCATTAAGGCTATCTAATACTCTTGTTGCTTCTGAGAAGTCTTTCCCTTTTGTTTCTCGACTTGGAATAATATAGCATTTCATTCCAGCATTCTTGGCTGCATTCATGCCACTTTGAGCATCCTCTAAAACTAAACATAATGCTGGTTCAATTCCAAGTCTTTGAGCAGCAAGCAAGAAAAGATCAGGTGCAGGTTTTCCATGTTTAACTTCTTGTGCAGAACAATAAATATCAATGTATTTATTTATTTTCAGAGTATTCATAACAAGTTCGATTTCACTAAGCATAGAGCTTGAGGCAATTGCCTTTTTATATCCATATTCTTGAAGTTTTTGGAGAAGTTCCATCAATCCTGGTTGAGAAGTAATCTCGTTTGCTATTAAGACTCTATATGCTTTCTGTTTTCTTTCTACAAGTTCTTCTGGGCTGATAGGTAATTGGTAACGAACAATCATCTCCTTTGCAGCGTCAATATCTGAAATTCCAACAAAATATTTATTGTTATCCTCTATTGTAAGTTCTTTCCCATATTCTCTAAATACCTTATCGAAGGCTTTATGATGAAATGGTTCACTATCTATCATGAGTCCATCCATATCAAAAATAATTGCTTTGAGCATAATATAACTTTATCATACTGATAGACTAAATGGATATTGTTTGAAGACAATGCCCCACTCCTTAATAGCATCCACAAATTTATCAACTACTTGGTTTGATACAGCGAAACGGCTGTACACAAGAAATACCTCTTACCTTTCATGACAAAAATTTCTTTTTTCCACTGCTTGTACTGTAACTATTTCTAATATAATATTTGGTTTGTGTCAGAAAAAAGAGTAGTTTTCTTTAGAGGGGAAAGTTTAAGGAGATCCAAAAAGGAATTTCAAAGAATATTTCCACCATTACCAGAAATTACATCGTCTGGATGGTATATGATTCGACAGGATGATTTTCTTTCAGTGAGAGGAGACCTAAAGGCTGTAAAGAGGTTTTCTCTTATGAAGGCTGATAAGGAGCAAGGATATGCGGATATTCTTTCTCTTCCTGCATCTTCTAATTTGCCAAACATGCAATGTCTCACGTGGATATATATCAAGAAAGAACACGAGGGAAAAACTTTTGGAACACAGCTATTACGAATGGTGGAAGATTATCTTGTAGGGACAAATGCTGTAGGACTCTTGCAAGATACTCTTTCTCCTGATAGAAAAGGTTTTTTTGAAAGAAAAGGTTGGCAAAAAATTCCAGGAACTAAGTCATGGCGAAGCTATAACTCAGGCAGTCTATCACAGCTACAACTAGAAGATATAATAAACAATAGTACATTATATTTGGTTGATTATGAACGAGCAATTCGAAAAAAAAGAGAACAAAAACCAGATTAATTAGTAGAAAGTGATTCTATCCGAAGCGTTTCCCTTGAACGATTTCATTTATTCGAGTATAATCTCAATGTAGAAAACAAGGACGATTAGCTCAGTTGGCTAGAGCGGCTGTTTTACACACAGTAGGTCTGGGGTTCGAGTCCCTAATCGTCCACAAAGCAAATTTTAAGGCTAAAGCTTTTATCGCTTCTCTTCCCTCTTGAATTTTTGAGGCTAAAAACGGTTCCAATACCTGATCCTCAAATAATGAAGTCTAAATTCCTCTTTCAATAATATATTCAGACGGAGAAATGGATGAAGGCGTTGTTAATATGTGAATAATTTCTTTTGCTATATCTTCAGCTTTCATATAGGTATCAATATCTTTAGGTTCTCCACCCTTCCAGAAATTTGTTTGCATTCCTCCAGGGTAAACACCAGTCACTCGAATTTTGTTGGATGCTGCTGCAAGACGAAGGCTTTCCGTAAATCCTCTGAGTCCCCATTTGCTCGCAACATAAATTGATTCATTAGGACGTGCTTTTATACCAGAGGTAGATGAGACATTCACAATATGTCCTGATTTTTGAGGAATCATTCTTTTATAAACCTCTTGTGCGATATATATGTTGCCTTTCAGATTAACTCCGAAAACATCCATTATTTCTTCCCGTGTTGTTTCTTCCAATTTTTTTACTAATCCTCGTCCTGCACAATTAACAAGTATATCAACCTGTTTGGTTTTTGAATCTATAGTGGTAAAAGCATCATCAATACTTTTCAAGTCACGGATATTGAGAGGAACTTTTATAACGGCTTTTGGAAAGTCGATATCCTCAATAGTTCTAGCAAGAGCAAAAACAATTGCTTCTTCTTTTACAAGTAAATCAACAACTGCTTTTCCTAATCCACTTGATGCTCCCGTTACTACAGCTACTTTTCCTTTAAGAGTCATTACTATCATTATACACCAGTTCTAGTACCTACTTGTGATACTACCCCAAAGCTAGTCCATGGCTATTTTCTAGCATTGGATACCATTTCCAAATATACTGTTCCATCTGGTTCCAACTTTTTTCTAAAATGTCCACTCGAAGATAAAGTCTGTAAAAGTCTGCTGATTATTCTCAATTTATGAAGCTAATTTGGTTCGAGTCCCTAATACTGGTTACCATGAAAAGCTAAACAGGTATTTTATGTGATAGGGTTAAATTCTCTTCTCCTTATAATACGTATGTCTGTTTCGAATCCTTTATCTGCACCTAATACAGCCTTCCCTCCATTGTTGTACCAAGTAATCATTGCAGGATGTTCAGTATCAAACTTATAACACAGTGTCTGTTGAGTACGATTAGCATAAACTTGGAGTTGTTGCATCCCCACAGCAGCCAATGCTGTTGTTTCACCTCTGACTGCTTGGGTATCAGGAATATTTTTAACATGATCTAATGCTACTAATTCGCTTAATTGCATAATAGTAAAATTCCATCGTTTATGAGGTCCCTGGAGACTAATTGTTGGAGAATTTGACCGCTCATCTGTATTAACCGTAATAGGAATGCCATGATAAACAATCTCTTTTACTCGTGGTTGTGC
>CAZRBN010000041.1:0-12358 GCA_964598355.1 uncultured Gammaproteobacteria bacterium | reverse complement strand
TGGGGATGGATCACCTCCTTTCTAAAAAAAGAGAGAAGGTACGGCAAGTCTATATATTTGATATATATAGATGAAAAGTACGAACACCCATGTGACGATGGACACATGTCTAACAGCTTAACTGTTAGAGAATCTTCCATTTTTCCCTACCACTTCCTGATTTTTGAGATGATTTGGCTCATGTGAATTCAACTGGGCCACCCGAAAGGGTGGTTTTTTAGTGGAAAAGAGTATACCTGACTTTTTACTTAAGGTCTTGGGCATTGGATTAAGGAGATGTGACAAGGTGAGCCATTGTAGTGTACAATATACGTAGTCCGGACTCTATGAGTACGAATTTTTCAATTATTATCCCGACTCTTAATGAGGAGCAATATCTTCCCCACCTTCTTTCGGATCTAGCTTCTCAAAAAATGCAAGGATTTGAAGTAATAGTTGTCGACGGAAAATCAGATGATAAGACGCAGGGAAAAGCAGAGGAGTTCAAGGATAAATTTCCCCTGACAGTTTTGGAAGTTGAGAAAAGAAACGTGTCATATCAAAGAAATTGTGGAGCTAAGATTGCCAAAGGAAAATATTTAGTATTTATTGATGCAGATACCAGACTTCCCGCAGACTTTACAGAAAGTCTTGCTCATGCCTGTATCAAACGCGGATATGATCTCGTTCTGCCCACGATTCAATGGGATGATCATTCTCGAAAAGCGCAAATTCTTATTTCTATTGTTAAATCTTTTATTCGAGCATCTCAAGTCTATGGCAGACCTCTGGCAACAGGAGGAAATTTTGCTGTTGAAAAAACATTGTTTGAGAAATTAGGCGGATTTAATGAGTATGTTTTTATTTCTGAAGACCATGATCTTATCAGAAAAGCATATGACAAAGGAGTGAAAGCAAAAATTGTGAAGAATGTTAAAGTAATTATTTCTATGCGACGTGGCGCGCTAGAGGGAGATGCCTCCCTTATTTATAAATACATATTGGGATTTTTGGCATATACGATGAGTCCTAATGAGAAAATATTGAAGAAAAAATTATTTGAATATGAAATGGGAGGACATAGGTATGAGAAGAGTTCAAAATTTAACATTCAAGATACAGAATTAGAAAAAGAAAGTAGAAAATTAAAATTCGGAAAAGGAAAAATTGATATGGCAAAACTCAAACAACTGTTGCAACTGGGTAGTATTGCACTGCTTATTCGTTTCTTCAAATAGCTTCTCCTTTCAACCAGCTTCATATTCTGGTAAAATCAAAACACGATATCTGGCGCGTTGGCGAAGTGGTAACGCAGGGGTCTGCAAAACCTCCATGCAGCGGTTCGAACCCGCTACGCGCCTCCAAATTCAGCATATCAGAAGGTTAGGAACGTAGATGTCTAGACGATCTATCTAAAATCCTGAATTTCTGAATACTATCTGAATTCTCCCAATTATGGAAGGTGGACGAGGACCAGAATTCATGCCAGATGTTCCTGAAAAAACGGATGACGGTTTTAGTGAAACAAAATCGGCAAAAGCTGTTGAAGGGAAAGGAATGGATACCAAGCAGGTTAAGAAAAGAAAACCTGTTGTTCCAACGCGTCTGATGCGTCCTTTGCGAACAGGAAGGGCAGTGAGGCAGAGAATAGTTGTCCCATCTGTAGCTGTATCCAGAAAAGAAAAAATCGTTACTGCATATAAAGAGAATTCTACGGTGATAGTACAACTTGTTGAGCTTCTCAATACAATTGATGGAGCCAACTTGAGACAAGAAGAGCAGATAATTACAGAGATTAAAGAGAGAAGACACTTACAAGAAGAATTGTTGAATGCGCTTATTTTAGAGCAACGGCATCAGCTAACAGAAGAGGCTATTTCCAAAGAGGCATGGAATTTGATAAAATAGAAGTCTGTAAAGCAGATGGCTTATGGCATAGAGCGAAGTGAGCCATTAGCAATAAGTATAAGCAAAAATGGGCAGCTAGTTCATTGGTAGAACGCTACACTGATAATGTAGAAGTGCATGGTCCGATTCCATGGCTGCCCACCCAAAGCTAAAAATTACTCCAAAAAAACTTCATTGTCTTTTTTCAAAGCTAAAATTGTTCGATTTTACAACAGTGCGAGCGAAGAGTATAGATTCTTTGAACAGGTACTGTATACTATTTTTATGAAATATCCAGATGAAAGTATTATGCGACAAGCAATTGAGCTTGCAAAGAAAAGTTTTGTATCAGGAGATTATGCTGTTGCAGCAATAATTGTTTTGGATAGTAAAATACTAACTGAAGCAACAACAACTATTACCCACACACAAGACCCTACTGCTCATGCAGAGGTAAACGCAATCCGTCAAGCATCTCAACTATTAAAATCAAAAAAACTTGAAAATTGTTATTTGTATACAACATATGAACCTTGCCCAATGTGTACTTCAGCTGCAATTTGGGCAAGAATGAAAGGTATTGTCTATGGCGCAAGTCGTGAAGATGCAACATTACAAAACCCCTGGAGAGTGATGATTTCCTCAAAGGAAGTAATAAAACATGGAACTCCAAAACTAGAACTTTATCCTAAATTTATGAGAGAAGAATGTAAAAAGTTACTGCAATTAAATAAGATAGATTCCTAGTTATTCGTTGTTTTACTAGAAGTAGTTATACAGATATCTGTAGCTGCTGAAAAGTCAAGTCCTCCGGAATCTAATAAGATAGGCACTAAGTGAGTCCCATCCCGGGACATCTCTGCCCACCAAAGCATAATTTTCGCTCTCAACAACGTTTATCCTCTATTTTCAAAGCCCACATTAGTTCGACTTCATTATGTTATTTTAGAGCAAATATGTATGCAAGGACATCTAGATAAAGTAAGGATTTGACATTTTTTCATTGCTAATGTAGTATTTCATTGTATGGGCCAAAGCGCAACAGTAACCAGTAAAATGCAACTTACTATTCCAATGAATATTGCGAGAAAAGTCGGATTACGAAGTGGAGAAAAGGTTGATGTAGTTGAAAAAGAAGGACAAATTATTATTACACCACTTCGAAAATTGGTGGAAGATTTGGCTGGTTCTATAGAAGTGCCTAAAGAGTTGAAAGGCAAAGATGTTGATGAAATGATTCAGCAAGCAAAAGAAAACTATTTCCGATCTAAATATTCTGCAAAAAAGACATGATATTTATAGATACAAATTATTTTCTTCGTTATCTTCTTAACGATATTTCTGAACATTACCAGGAAGCAAAAAAGCTCTTTTTAGCAGGAGCAGAAGGGAGAGTAACATTAACAACTTCTTCTCTTGTTTTTTTTGAAATCTTTTGGGTATTACGCTCGTTTTATAATCTAGATAAAGAAAATATTGTTACAGCTTTACAAAATGTGCTAAAGCTTTCATTTATTCAACTACTTGAAAGAGACATACTGACAAATGCACTTATGCTGTTTGAGCAAAAAAACTTAGACTTGGAAGATTGCTATAATCTGTATTTTGCTAAATCTCAGAAAGTAGACTCATTCAAGACCTTTGATAAGAAATTAGAAAAAGAATTTCTACTCGCTAATTCTTAGTTGTTACACTTTTCCTACTACTCTCGCTCTCCTGAAGGGGAGGAGTCTTGTTTCAACTATTGGTAAATCTTTCGCAAGCAATTGCAGGGTTGCATTCAATTGTTGATCAGAAGTTTGTTTGAGTTGTTGGAAAATATCTTTGCTCTTTCCTTCAACTAATTTATACCTTTTAAGGTATCTTGCCAAGTCTTTTAGCCGTGCGTAGTCTGCAGTTCTATCGTAACGGAAGGCATATACCCCATGTATTTTAGAGGGGAATGTAAAGAATCGAGATCTGTTATCAACAACGACTTTTTCATTATGATCATCAAGTAGTATAGGATTTTCTGCATGGTCTACTTGTTTATTTTGATGGTATGTTAGGGCAGCCTGTATTTTCTCAGCTGCTAGATCATAATTCCCTTGGCCTCTAGCTGCTCTATCAATATGGCCACATCCACAGTTTGGTCCATGTGCGTGGTTATCTCCATGAGTAATAAATTTTCTCCCTTTCTTTTTTGTCCAGGTATGAATAATATCTGCAGCTGCTTAAGGTGACATGTTTTCATATGCACCCATTAAAACCATAATATAGCCAAAGTCTCCACCAGGCCTTGCCACTCCATCATATGCATATTCATGCTCTTGTTTATCTTTTTGTGAAGCATCTTCTCGCGGGTCAACACATCGTGTTTTTTTCCTTCGAAGCAAGGTAGGCATTATTTTACACAGTCTTCTTATATAAGTTTTATCTGGAGAAAAAATAGGGCGTAAGACGCGGGGTGTAGTGTTTTCTAGCACGGTTACCATAGAGAAGCATTTATAACAAATTTTGTGCGTAAAATCAACCCGTAGTACTATTTTATTTCATTAAACGTTCCATCAAGGAGAATGTAAAAAAGGTCTACTTTTAAGTCTGGGTATTTTTCTTGAATCATTTTTTGTGCTTTGAGTAAATCTTGTGAATGTCTTTCTGGTGTAGATTCTTCACCATATGCCCCACATTCTTCATGATGCATCAGGACGACATGCTTGATGTGATGAAGCCTTACAGAGATATCTAGCTGCTTCATAATAGTGTCTAAATCTTTTGACCCACCGGCATATCCAACATAATCAAAGGTTTTATCACCAAAATTTTCATCCAGCCACTGCCTAATATATTTTTGGAATCTAAAGTCTATGCAGGAGACTACGAGTGCGTCGCATGTGTGTGCCATAAAACGTAATTATAGTTCAATTCTTACCTCTTTGCAATAAATGTTAGGTTACTATGGATTCTGTCAGCTATTTGGTTGGTCCCCATCAAGTACTGTTGAGAGAAACAGTATATAAAGAAGATATGCTCCACGAAAATTTAATAACAGATTTAATACGCATTGCCAAGGAGGCCGTGAAGAAACGAGGGAGACGTTTGTCTTGGCTTCGCTTTGCACAAAGGCGTACTCCAAAAGGGTACGCCTTTGTTTTAGATAGGGAAGCGCCTTGGGAGGTCTTGCATGAAATAGTAACGAAAGCAGCATCTCTTCACCCTCACTACTCATTTGCTGTTGTTGTTGATATTGCCTCCGAGCTTTTTAACCAAGAAGAGAAAAGAATGTCCTTCTTCCAGCCTGTATACTAACTTTTTTGACTTGTTTATTGGTCTTTTTTCCGTTAAGATAAGGCAATGAATGTTACTGCATACAAAACCAATAAAATACTTCCAGGAGATAATTTGGAAAAGATTCTTGCGGAGTATCTTCCAAAAGATATTCCTGAAAATTCTGTAGTAATAGTGACTTCAAAAATCATTGCACTTTGTGAAGGACGAGTTGCCGAGGATACAGAGGAAATTAGAGATAGATTGGTGGAGGAGGAGGCAGAGTGGTATTTACCCAGACACTCCAATAAGTACGATTTTTGCATCAGTATCAAGCACAACACGTTTACTGCAACAGCTGGTATCGATAGGTCCAATGGTAATGGCAAGTTAGTGCTTTGGCCAAAAGATCCACAGGAGGCTGTTAATAAAATTCGAGAATTTCTCTTAATGAAGTCCGGTCTTAAAAACATCGGGGTTATCACAACAGATAGTAAAACGTCTCCACTGCGGTGGGGGGTAACAGGGGTTGCTATTGCTCACAGTGGGTTTGAAGCGCTTAAAAGCTATATTGGACAACCAGATATTTTTGGCAGACCTTTGCATTTTGAAAAACTGAATATTGCAGATAGTCTTGCAACAGCTGCAGTTGTAGTTATGGGTGAAGGAGACGAGCAGACCCCCTTGGCGGTTATTACGGACGTCCCATTTGTAAAATTCCAGGATAGGAATCCGAAACAAGAAGAATTAGATAGCCTGCATATAGAATTGGAGGATGATGTTTTTTATCCTCTCCTCACTGCGGTTAAGTGGAAAAAAGGTCAGGGAGGTCGCGTCAAACGCGATTAAAAAGGAAACTCTCCTCTTATTTTGCAGAGGGGGAGCCTTGATTGAGAGGTGCTGTACTTACTGTCGGGCTTATCACAGGCAGAGGGATGGTAATATCAGTTGTATTCCTCAGGACTGATTCAAGAATTTTGTCTGCTGTGACTGCTGATTTCGGAAGTAATTTCAGGGAAGTTGCAGTTGGTTTTACACTTGGGACCAGGTTAAATGAGATAAGAGCTACTGTTCCATGTCCACTATGTCCTGGTAAATCGATTTGCTCAGTAAGTGCATAGGACAGTCGTCCATTAGATGTATCTATTGTTTTTAAGAGGGTATTTGGTTGTTGGAAGAAAGTCCCAGGTGTCACGGTAATATTGTTAATCTTTTGAGGATCATAGGATAATTCGATTTGAACTGCATTTACTTTGTTGGTACTATCCACAACAACGGCAACAGTATATCCTGCCGTGCGGGAAGATTCTGATGCGGAAGCTGTTGTGAGAGAAAGACTAGTCTTAGCATTCACAGAGATAGGAGTTGGAGTGGGGGTAGGTGCTACTTTTTTTGTGATAGGGGACGTTGAAATAGCAAGATACAAGAGTCCACAGGTAACAAGAAAAAGGAAGCCGATTAATAGTGTTGTTTTATTTGTCATATCTTTAGCGTAAAGGGTAAAGGCTTAAGCGTCAAGTATTGAATATCTGAGTAACTACTGTCCCAGATATTTAAGAAATCCTCTTAGCCACAAATTGTAATTAAATGCCCATTCATCACCTTGTGTGCCTCCATCTGCATAGTCAAAGAAGTTAACCAAATTTCGGCATTTTAATTTAATTGTCTGGCTGCCATTTTGGAAAGGAATGTCTGTATCTGGATCAACATGGTAGCAGGTTTTCATAATATTGTAGTCTTCAAGAGTTATTTTATCGTCTCCAGCAATTTTTCCATCTGGAGTAATAAAGTTACTGGTGCCCTGGGCCACAATATCTCCAGGAATAATGTCATTTTCGGTAACTTCGAGTGTCTGGTTGACATCGCCATAGGTAATGGTCTTTTTAAGGGTAACATATCCAGGAATTTTTACTTCTACGTGATATGTTTTACCACAGGTAAGCTTCGTTGCTAAGTCAACTCTTTCACTTCCTAATTTACCGTTACCATTTGCATGATTTAATTTATGGGAGAAGTCACGAGAGTTGCCAAGGATTATATTGCCTGAGTTATCCTTGACAACAATCGAGCCAAATTTAGTTGGATGCTTTGGTGCATTATTTTCAAATGTACCAGTACCAATTCCCGGTAACTTAATATTCATAGCAAACTTTGTTGCTTTACCTGGTTTACAGGATATTGGAGTTGGGGTAGGATTATCTCCACCTCCACCACCACCACCTGATCCAGTAGGGGTAGGAGTACTTCCACTATTGGGTGCACAACAAATACGGTATGAGCTACCTCCAGTAGGAGGTGGATAAAGTGTAGAACATGTAGGATTTGCAGTTATTTCCTTCATACCATTCCCACAAGAATTATTTGTATAGCATGTTCCTTTTTCTGTCCCGTTTGTACAAGATCTATTTGGGGCGGGAGTGGGAGTAGGGGTTGGAATAGAGCTTGTTTTACAGCAAAATGTGTTATAGGCAACCGCATTACAGGCACTGTTATATTGTGAAAGGATTTGTCCACATGGTGAAGAGCCTTGAGATGAGCTAACTAAACATGATCCTCCATTTTTTGTACAATCATTATTTGTAGGGCTGGGTGGAAGCACATTCGGTTCACAGCATGTTTTGTGAACTGACCCCGAAGGGCACGTTGCTCCATGGTCTGAATCAGTTTTGTAAGTGCCATTTGAAACTTGAGTACAATTAGGAGTTGTGCTGCATCTTAAGCCTCCCCACTCATTTTCGCAAGAATCTTTGGGATCAGTTGATGTTCCATTAATTGGTCCACCGTCAAAAACACAAATTCCTGCATGATCATCTCCACATGACACAGCGTTACGAATAAATGTATTGCCAATATATCCCTGTTTTGATGTACATGGCCATATTCCGGATTGTGAACCTTTTGCAGCATTGTCACAGACTAAACCATTGCCACAAGATCTTACGACATCCGAGCTATTACATGAAAATCCTCTATGAGCAGGGTCACCTGCATTACATGAACAAGATTGTGGATCTATTTTATGGCAGAGATCTCTTTTAATTTTTGTTGCATCTACGCTTGGTGGATTATTTTGTGTTCCATTTTGTGTTCCAAAAGCTACCCCGTGACAATATTCATCTGCACCACAAGTTAAACCTGAGTCACTTGTCGAAGTACTGGTATGTTCGAGGATACCGTTATTACCAGTTCCAAAATTATTGTTCACCCCATTTTTGCAATCATACCAGGCAGGTGGTGCTCCTTTTGCACAACAAACACGAAAACCTGAAGGACAGGATTTACCTCCAGATGTGTCAATTTGATGAGCCCCCCCCCCACAGGAATTATTGGTAAAGCAAGTACCCTTATCTCCAGATTGAGATTGACATGTAGGATTTGGACCATGAGTCGGGGTAGGAGGAGCTGCATTGCAATAGTCAGGCCCAGAAGAATTTTGGGTACAACCATAAAAACAGGGCTGAACACTTTGGGTTTTTCGATTTACACATTGGTATAGTTCGTAATTACCACCATTTTGATGTGCTCCCAATACAAAATCGCAGTATTGCCCATCTCCAGAGGTAGCTTTACTACAAGGGTCACTTGTATCATTTGCACAACAGACCCATCCTCTTAGTGAACATGTTCCTGATCCGGCTCTGTTTGTACAATCTCCTAAAGACGGTGCACAATATCCATTACAAGCATTTGCTGCGTGTTGTTGGGTGTTGGTGCGTTGTTGAAGGACCGTAACTGTTACCGGAAGTGCAACCACAAGAAGAAGAATACCAACAAGTGCAATTGTTCGACCATAGGAAGGGGATGTAAAAAAAGAGCGTACATCAAATTCTCTGATTTTGTGGAAGCTAAATTTTCTCAGTTTTTGTAATAAATTTTGCATACAAAAATATACGCGCTAGTGCGCTTACTTTTAGAATAGATAACCCTGGTAAATATATCAAGAGGGAAGATAAAAATATTCAAATAAACGAATAATCCAATAAACAAATTAATAGGGAATTCTATATTTGTATATTTGTAGATTTGAATATTATCTTGTGATCTACTTTGTCATATTTTAAAATGTAAATGTATTTGTTAGACTCTTCTAGTAATTTGTTAGTTGGTTTTTAGTTAATTGGTAAATACTAAGTAGCAAAATAACTAAGCAATCAATATGATTCTTTCTGACCGCGATATAAAAAAAGCACTCCTTTCCAAAAGAATTGTTGTTACTCCCAAACCAGATTTAACTACCCAACTTGGATCCTGTTCAATAGACTTACGGCTTGGTGATACTTTTCGAGTTTTTGACCATTCTAGATTTCCATTTATTGATCCTGCAAAAAAAGATTTTTCCAATGAAATTACAAAAGTCGTAAAAGTCAAAAAAGGCGAGAATTTTATTATGCAGCCTGGCGATTTTGTTCTCGCAGTGACTTTGGAAAATGTAAAAATTCCAGCAGACCTAATGGGTCGGCTTGAAGGACGCTCGTCCTTGGGTCGACTTGGATTGGTTGTTCATTCGACAGCATCAACATTTGACGCAGGCTGGGATGGAAAGCCTGTCTTGGAGCTGGGTAACTTGGGGAGAATGGCCATCCAACTAACCCCGGGCATGCGCATCTGCGCAATGACATTTGAGGAGTTATCCAGCCCCGCTGAGACACCATATACAAATAAGAAATTTGCAAAGTATAAGTTTCAACAAGCCCCCGAAGAAAGCAGAATACACCAAGAAGGCTAAAGCCTTCAGTAGTTTGCAAAAAGATTAGCTACCAGTTAGTATAGACATACTATATATGAAATATCCTGTTTCCTTCGACTTAGAACTCAAGAAGAATCCCTATCCAGGAAAATATATTGCACTTGAAGGCATTGATGGGAGTGGAAAGTCTATACAAATAGAAAAACTTCAGGAATATTTTACAAAGCTTGGGAAAGACGTGATAGTTGTCAAAGAATCCAAAACTCCTGGACCTATTGGGGATCTTATTCGCGATGCACTTTTTCAAAAAATATCTGTTACTCCTGTTGCTCTGCAGCATTTGTATGTAGCACAACGTTCTGATTTGTATGAACAGATAATTATTCCAGCTCTTAAAGAAGGGAAGATAGTACTTTCTGATAGATGTTTTTGGTCATCAATTCCTTATGGTGTAAGTGATGTTATTTCACCAAACGAGCAGGAAAATGAAAAGCAATTGAGCCTTGTTGCATATGGTATTTTATCTTTCTATCACCAATACATTATTCCTGATAAAACAATCTATTTAGGAGTCTCTGTCTCTACTGCAACGCAGAGACTTATCAATACTGGACGAACACTAGACAGATACGAAAAAGAAGAAAAACTTACTTTTATTATTGCCCTTTATCAATGGCTTCTTGATACTTTTCCTGACGCATTCAGTATTGTTAATGGAGAAAAAAATGTTGAAGAGGTAACAGAGGAGATTATTGGATTTATAAAACGTAGCGTTAAGTAGGACCTATTACGTATACCAAGGAATTTTTATCTATACTTGATACATAGAAACTAATACATTATACTAATTTTCATGATATTAGGACCTCAAAAACTTTTAGAACTTGTTACAGAAATTAATTTAGTTGAAGGACTTTCAGAACGTGAATTAACCAATCCAGAAGGTGCAGGGTTTGATTTGAGACTTGGTGAAGTCTACAAAATTTCAGGAGATGCTTTTTTGGGAGAGACAGAACGAAAAACTGCAGATATAGATTTAGTACAGGAATATAAAGAAGGGGAAAAGAGGACTATTGTTTTAAAACCTGGTGATTATTTTCTGGTCAGTACCATTGAAAAAGTAAATATACCATTGTCCCTCACTGCAAATTTTAAGCCTCGCACCACCACTTTTCGTTCGGGGTTATTTCTTCGTACAGGTAATGTTGCCCCTGGATATTGTGGGAAATTAACCTTTGGTCTGAAGAATGAAGGACCAATTGAAGTGACTATCGAAATGGGTGCACGATTTGTCCATATGCAGGTTGAAGAAGTTTTAGGTGATGGGTCACAATATCGCGGACAATGGCAAGGTGGGCGAGTTGCTGCAACTAAAAAAGAAGTGCAAGTCTAGATCTTGACGGTAGTTCTCAATATCTGATAATATAATTTATATGACACAAAGAATGCTCCTTATTTCCCTTATTGTCTCTTAATTGAGGCGGGAAATATTGTGCAAACAACCCGCCTTCCGAGGCGGTTTTTTTATGCATGAAGTGCACAAAAAAGATACTTTATGAAAAACGTAAAACAAAATTTTAAACAAATTAGTCTTCCAATTGTCATTCTTCTTCTTGAAGAAGGATAGACTGTGGGAGAAAAGTATCGTAGCTCCCACACATGGGAGTTTTTTTGTGACTGAGTCACAAAAAACTAAATACTACTTTGATTGGAGGTGATAAATATGAGACTCGAAGATTATAAACCAAGTAGAGAACCAGATGCATCTATGGGAGGGAGGCCAGCTACTGCTTTTAATTTTGAAGGAATGCCGAAGGTTGTAGGTGTAAGTAGGAGAGCCTTAGCAGAAAGTAGGGATACTGCTTCGCCACATAACGAAAAGAGGACTAAAGCAGAAAGTAGGGATACTGCTTCACCACATAACGAACAGAGGACTAACTCAACTTTTAGCAATGGTGATCCAGGAGATATGCATAACTGGCCGGAAAGTAGTTTTTAACGTATACCGGGGTGGTAACACAATTGGCCTGACAGCCGTTACCACTCCGGCACACAGGATTATAGCAAAAAAGCTTGACAAGCATAATTTCTTCTTCGAGCGAATCAGATACAGTCTTGTACCTGAGGGTAGAGAAGTTAAAGAGTGACAACAAAAGAATTGATAAATTGTTATATTGTTAAATTGTTGAGTTTAAATTATATGCAAGTATTTTTGAATAGGAAATTTATTTCAGAAGAGAAGGGTTTTTACTAGTCTGATATATTGCAAAGGCTTTGGAAGAATGATAGTCTAAATGTCATCCTGAGTAAAACGAAGGACCTCGGCTGAGATTCTTCACTATGTTCAGAATGACAAGATGAAAACTCTTCACACTTCAATTCACCCAGAATACGAATACCTCAATCTAGTCAAAGATGTTTTAGAACATGGAAATAGAAAAATAGACAGAGGTACTGATGTTGTCTTGCACAGTGTTTTTGGAAGACAGACTAGATATGATCTCTCTCAAGGATTTCCACTTCTTACGACAAAAAGAGTGTATTGGAAAGGTGTTTTGC
>CAZRBN010000040.1:4019-13274 GCA_964598355.1 uncultured Gammaproteobacteria bacterium | reverse complement strand
GACGCTTGTTTTGGCATATAGTACAAATGTAGGTACTGTCTCAAATTTGTCTGTAAATTGGGGAGATTCAACAGCGCTTGTTAAATGGTCTGCTGTTAGTAATGCAACGGGATATAAAGTAACACTGATTCGTACAAGTGATAATGGCATCATGCAGCAAAAAACAGTTCCTGCAACGCAACAATATTTTGATGCACAAGGTCTATGGCCTAATATAGATTATAAGATTGCTGTGCAAGCAGTTGACAGCGCAAGCGTTGCGGGAGCACCAGTCTTGAGTGCAGTAGGTCATGCAAATCTTCTTTCCCGAAGTACCTATAACGGATTTTTAGATACTGAGAGCAGAAGTGCTGGCCCTATTGATAGTAATTTATGGGATCAACATATTTTCTATTCCAATGTGCCTATGTATGGGAATACCTTTGTGAATGGTCAATTGCATTATCATTTAGCAGCAGGTAATCCTGCAGGTACTCCCCGATATGGACAACAAACTGTTACTGTGCAAAATGCCCGAGTCCCTATTGATTGGACAAATCGTACAGCAACAATTCATGGTGAAGTTGATTTAAAAGCAGATGCTCATCAATGGTTTGGTGCTGTGCTGACTCCTCAAATTATTGGACCAGATAGGGTTTTGGATGAAGTAGATAGATTCTTTATGCCTGTTACCATGCCTCAGATTCAATTGTTTGATTTCCAGGGCAATCTTGACTTAGTCTATGCAGCTGGTGATGGCAGTCAACCCCAAGTCTTGGGACAGTATAAAAATCCAGTTGGACTTAATAATGTACGTGATGAGATTATTTGGAAAGTCAACAATACCCACACAACAGTATTGGTAAATGGAGTAACAGCATTTGATATGAATTGGCCAGCCCAACTCCAATTCTCTCATGGCTATCTTTCCTTATTTGGGGAGGACTATCCAAATAGTGGTGGGGTTAACGGCCAGCCTGTCTGCGATGACTATCCCAACGATTGTTCAATCTGGCATATCGACAGTTGGGGCTTTGATGCAGCAAGTGGCCAACAGCCAACAACAAAAGCTTACTTCAGTCAAGGATGTGGTCCGTACCAGGGGTCTGAAGGTGCAAATGTTTTAGCTCGGGATTGCGATTCCAAAACAACATCTGGAGTTAACTCAACCATTAGCTATACTGTCCCTGTTGCGGATGTCAGTAACCTTACGCAAGCACGTGTTACTTTTGATGCAGTAAGACTGAGTGACCAAGGGCAAGTAAAGGTTCGGGTGAATGGCGGGTCGTGGCAGGATATTCCTTATGTAGCAAGTGACAGGAATATCTATGAAGATCAAGCATATACTGTAGAAGTCCCTGCTTCTTCACTCCATTCAGGCGATAATACCGTTGACTTCCTTTTAGCAACGAGTGGATCTGCAGGAGATGTCTCCATTTCTAATGTCCAAATTGACACTATTTCTTCAATTCCCTATACTCCAGAAGCTCTTCCTGCACAACCAAATCCAATTGGGACTTGGACAGATGGGACTACCAATCCTACTCCAACCACTGGACCGACACCAACAAGTACTCCGACTCCATCTGTTACTCCTACACCAGTAAGCATCAAAAATGTCGTTTGTACAGTTACCATAAATGGCGTACAACAAACAGGTAGTTGCTCTGGAAGCTTTACTCCTGTCCCCTAAAATGCGCGATAAGCAGTAGGTATAATGCTGTAGTGTACGAATGCTTCATTTCTACTTTCAACTGTGCATCATGAATTGCCAATTGTTACATTCTTACATTACTAGATTCTTGAAAAAATGCCCCTTTGGAATAAGCTCCAACTAGTAGCTACTCACTATCGTCTGCTTCTTCTCTTATAGTAATAGAATCCATCTGATATATGACCGCTTGCCTGCTTGGCCTTATATTTTTTTATTACACACAAAAAATTATCGTTATGGTTAAATAAATGTTCACAACGAAAGATATAAGTCATTTCCTGCTACCTACCTGAATTTATTCTCAATTCATTATTTTTCTTCCAGCAGGAAGGTTTTTATTGATGACTGTTATCCATCACACCACAACATCGTTGCAGGATATTATTCTTATGGGGATACTCCTGGTAATATCCGTGTATCTCATAAATTTTTATTTTGCGGCAAACTATTTAAATACGAATTATCCGGATTGGATTGTTCATGCTTTTCGCATTAAAGCATTACAACATGATGGGTTTGCTTCGTGGACTCACGTATGGGCAAATGGTATTAGCCTTTGGAAGTCTTATCAGTTTATCCCTCACCTGTTAACGCTTGGTATTATAGAGCTTTTTCACCTCTCTATTTCCCGTGGTATGGTTGTTGCAACCATTGCATTGTTTGTCCTTATGAGGATTTCTATTTATATTACCATGCGTTTTCTTCATTTTTCACCGATTACTGCATTTATTTCAGCAATTCTGTCTTTTGATATCGCACAATATTGGGGAGGAGTTGGAGACTTTTCTTTGTTGTTTGGATTTTCTTTTTTTCCGCTTGTTGCTTTTCTTTGGGTAAAATATTATCAAGGGCACATCCAGTATCTTTTTCCCTATATCGTTGGTTTGGTTTTTTACATCCATCCTATTCTTGGATATTCATCAATTGCACTGTGGTTAACTGCTGTTATTTTCTCTCATCGCAAACTTCTTTCACTTCCTGTATTCATGCAAGGTGCTATCATTCTTGCTTCGTCATCAATTTTTTGGTTTCCCTTAGTGTTTAAAACATCATATTCGTACACCAGTCCTGTTTTTGCAAATAAATATTTTTTGGGACTCGTACTCTCAGCGTATAAATACTTTGGGCTTAGTATTTTTCTTCTCTTTTGTCTTGCCATATCTTTCGTCCGGTCTTTTATGCCAATGAAAAGTGAATTCCGTTGGAGTAAACCTTTTTATATTTTTGTTGTATTGTATTTTGTATTAATCGTTGTTGGGGTAACGGTTGATTTGCCTAAAGCGATTGCTCAGCTGCAATTTACAAGGGGTGCAGGACTGGTAGGGCTTGCAGTTATCTATGCATTTGCTCCTGTTATTGAAGATATAACTGCTATACGTGGAAGTGCGCTCAAAGCACTACTTCTTTTTGTCTCTTCACTTGCGTTGATAGAAGGTATTTGGTTTACCAGTCAATATTCCCCAGCTGTCGGCAAAACTTTTTCTGAGCCGATAACGGCACTTATGAAAACCTATCCGGCAAAAGACATTGCACATAAGAGACTATGGTCTTCTGAGATTGGTTTGTCTAGTTACCTTCCTCCAACCACAATCAGACTTCCCTACTCCTACATGGGTCATTTAGACTCCAATCAAATTTCTCCGCGAATATCACCGCTTGTTTTGTATCAACCATACGTTGATGAGATTCCTCAAGCAAATATTACGCGTTTGACTGATTACTTTAAGATGAGTGGCGTTGAGTATGCTCTCTTTAATGAAAATTCACCATTTACCAAAACAATCAGCACAAAAGATCAGACACTATATAAAGATTTGGGTTCGGTCAATGACCGTGGTGGAGTCTATCATGCATTTGAAGTGTTATGGCAACCTCGGGATGCAGTGCTTATTGATCCATCACTAAAAAATAATCTGACACATTTTCCTTTTACTCTGGAGCTTACTGATGTAAACGATCAAATTACACTCGATGATTATGTTAAAAAATTTGTATATCTTGTGTATAACGACCACAACAAACCTCTCACTATCGCCTATCCAAAAGCAACCATGCTTGAAGTTGGGATACCATCTTCCCGTACCTCAAATCTTGTGTACCTTGCAGAAAGTTTTGATAGCAATTGGTCAGCATACTTTAATGGCAAACTTGTTGGACTTAAGCCGGTTGGGCCAAATTTTACCCTTGCATCTCTCCCAAATAATGCTGAGCAAGGGACATTGATTATGACTCATAGGTGGCCCCTCTCTTTTTATATTTCTGTATTTCTTATTTTTCTTATTCCATTGGAGTTAACCATACTATACATAATGAAAAAGAAAGGATTCTATGAAGCACATTAAAACAGGAAAAATTCAAAATACCGCATTGCTTTTTCTCCTTATTGCGCCGTTTACGGTTACGTTTTATGCAACATATATTTTTAATCCTGTACATATGGGAAATATTTGGTTGTATTGCCTTCTCCTTATTGCTGATGGCATTGCCATGTTAAATGTCGTAACGTTATGGTTAACTATCCTTCTTGACTTAATGCAACCTGAGTATCAAAAGCGTGAATTGCGGTATAACAAAGATTGGGTAGCACAACACAACCCTTCTATTGATGTCTATATTCCTGTATCACAAGAATCTCCAGAAATTATAGAGCAAACAGTGAGAGCTGCTGTATACATGGATTATCCACACAAGACCTACGTACTCGATGATGGGGATTCACCTGAGACAAAAAGACTGACAAAAGATCTTGGCGCACTCTATGTATCCCGTCCATCTCACGAAAAAGGATATGCAAAATCAGGAAATCTCAATTATGGTCTCAGACAAGGGAAAGGAGAATTTTTTGCTGTGTTTGATGCAGACCATGCACCTCAAAAATCATTTTTAGAAGAACTATTGCCTTTCTTTGAGAATGCACGCGTTGCACTTGTTCAGACTCCTCAACAGTATACAAATACAAAAAATTTTATTGCTGCAGGGACAGCACAAGCTCAGGAAATTTTCTATAAATATGTGCAGCCTGCAAAGAATAGTTACAACGCCTCTTTTTGTGTCGGAACAAATATGTTGTATAGAAGATCGGCAATTGATGCGATAGATGGTATTGCGCTTATGGATCATTCGGAAGATATATGGACAACAATTCGGCTCCATGAAAAAGGATATGAAACTGTTTTCTATAATAAAGTGTTGGCAGAAGGCCGTGCTCCTGAAACCATCCCTTCTTTTTTCCGTCAACAAAATAGATGGGCACAAGGAGGATTTTCCCTTTTCTTCTCACACAATCCTTTGTTTATCCAAGACTTAACAATCGATCAACGGCTCCAATACTTTTTCTCCAATATTCATTACTTTACTGCTTTTTCTGTTGTTATTTATTTACTCCTGCCACTGATTTACTTGCTATTTGGATATCATCCAATGAATCTTATGGAAAGCAGTGATTGGCCCATGCATTTTATTCCGTATTTTATAACCATTTATTTCCTTCCATTTTTCTTATTGCGGAAGATTAATCTTGCGACAATGAGTACTGCTTTTGCAAGTTTTTGGCCATATTTAGAAGCATTTTTTGCAACAGTTGTAAAAAGCAAATATACATGGGTTGCTACCGAAACCAGAAGAAAGACACAAGTTATTATTATGCAATATATTTGGCCACATGTCTTTCTTATTGTCCTTTCTTTTTTGGCTATCTTTATTGGTTGGTTAAATGTCGTGGATACAACAACAACATTTATTACGACAGGGTGGGTATTAGTAAATGCATATTTATTATTTTTATTTGTCAGACATGGTATTGCAGTAAATTAGTATGAGAAATATTTTTACACTTATCTTAAATATTGTTTTCTTCTCATTTGTTGTGTTATCTGCTTTTGCTGTTTCTACAATTGCACTCACTAAAAAAGTGAATGAATATAGAGCACAAATAACAAAAGGAATTACCGCAACAGTGATAAAACAAGAATTGCCTGTTGTCTCTTTTTCATCAGGGTTTATTAAAAAACTGTATGTGAAAGAAGGAAAAGAAGTAAAGAAAAATGATTTGTTGGTGGAAATTGATAATCCTGTTTTAAAGGGAAAAATTCAAGCACTGCAAAATTATCCAGATAATGTTTCCGCCCAAACAGAAGCACGAGTTGCGCAGGAGGAAATGAAAGGACTCAGTATCTATGCGCCTGTTGATGGATTTGTGAGTGGTGTAACCATAACAGAAGGATCTCCTGTTGAGAATTTTTCCAAACTTATGACTATTTATTCAAATGAAAATGTTGAAGTGCTTGCAGACTTAACTGATGATCAATATCTTACTGCACAGCAAATGCATGAAATCAAAGTGTATAGCAAAAGACTCAATCAAGATTTCGTTGTTGTTCCGGATGTTCTGCGCCCTGACACGAAAAAAGGAGAGTTCCAGACAAAACAAATTGGACTCTATTTTGTCTTTAAAGACTCTATTGCAGCAAAGAGTTTGCTCAATAATGAAGATATACAACTTGAATTGAATACCCAGTCAGATACAACAAGAAAACCAATTGATATATTTGTTGATTTCTGGAATAGTCTGTTACTCGATAAGAAAAAACAATAATGCATATCCATCCTTTTTTCAAACCAATCGCTGTTTGTCTATTTGTTGCACTGCTAAGTGGTGTGTGTTTTTTTACAGTTGTTGCCTATATGAATAGACCTCCTAAGCCTTCGCTTTCGTTATTACAAAGTAAGCCTGAGCCTTCGTCCCATTCCCTCTCCCCTATTATTTCAAATCAATGGTATAGTACCTTACTGTCTCAATTTCCGTCTAGTCCTTTGTATGCTCTTCCTTTGGTGTATAAGTTTGGTGAGGATGGGATGGGGTTTTCCTATCCTGATGTTGTCAGGACTCCACAGACGATTTTTGCTGAATATCAAAAAGATTTTGTGATTGGTCTTCCCCACCCTATTGCAAAACCAACAGTGGAAGCAGTTGGCGATTGGCATATTCGGGGGACAATGAAGACAAAAGATTCTCAAAGTCTTACCTTTACTATTGGTCATGGATTGCCATATGCATTATTACAAGCAAAGGCGCACTATCTTACGATTTCTCTACCTTCAAAAGCTGACATCTATAACAATAACAACAGCTTAGTAAAGAATAGTGCATTCTCAACACAAGGTTTTACGCTGATAACTCCTACACATACCTATGCTTTTTATTTTGATAAAGCAGTAAAAGCTACACCAACAAATGCAGGGCTTACTATACAAAATCCATCAAAAATTGTGGTTGCTCTTTTGGATAAAAAAGAACATTACCAGGACTTTTCATCGCTTATTGATATGGATATTACGGATACGCAGGCATTTTTTGCTGTAGACAGTAATAAACTTGATACTACTTATCAAGTAACAACCAATAATAAAATGCCTCTTCTCACACTTTTCCCCCATCAATTTGATACACTTTCTTCAAAAACAGATGTCCTTGGTGAATATCATAGTATCCGTGGTCCTCTAAAGCTGGTCAAGACACAATCATTTACCACGTCTACACCTTTTATCATTCCGAATGGGTCTTTTGATCCGGTTGCAACAAACGCTGCAGAAATAACAGGACAAATAAAAAAAGATATTGCCGGGGTTATGAAGGAAGGTCCTCCAGACAGCAAAGATTATTTTTTAGGAAAATGGTTTGGGAAAATCAGTAACTTGTTGCTGTTAGCAGACACATATAATTTAGAGAGTGAAAAAGAACAGCTTCTTGCCTATGTAACACCGCTCTTTTTAAAGAGCATTACGAATTTTTCCTACAACGAGGGCAAAACAAGTCTTATTGCGAAATATCCGGAATATGGTAACGAAAATCTTAATGATCACCATTTTCATTATGGCTATTACATCCGTTCAGCTGCTGTCCTTGCAAATTTTGACTCAACTCTTGTGCAAAAAATGAAAGACAATATTTCTGATATGGTACGGGATATAGCAACAACACAAAGGGAATCCCAGCAATTTCCTTTTCTTCGTAACTTTGATGTGTATGAAGGTCATTCATGGGCCGATGGATTTGGGAATACTGCTGATGGGAATAATCAGGAGTCATCCTCTGAGGCAATTAACGCATGGTATGGCATGTACTTATGGGGAAAAATTACAAATGACCCACAACTGCAATCGTATGCACTGTATCTATACAATACGGAAATACAGTCTGCCCAGTATTATTGGTTTGATAAAACAGGTATCTACGGATCTCCATATAGTCACAGCATCGCGTCCATTGTCTGGGGTGGAAAAGTAGACTTTGCAACATGGTTTAGTGATAAGACAAATATGAAGTATGGTATTCAACTGCTTCCCATAACTCCTGCGTCAGTATACTTAGGAACTCTTCCCAATTTCACGAATTATAAAAAAGATTTTGCCAAGAGTGGTGGAAGTGAGCAAAACTCGTGGGGAGATTTGTTTGCTCTATGGAGGTCTTTTTACGAGCCGGATAGTGTTTTTGCACAGAGGAATCAGATAAGTGATCTAGAAGAGTCTAATACCAAATCAATCTTCCTCTATATGCTTACTGCAAATGAAAATAGTAAAAGTGAAAAAACAGGTACTGTTACTCCATAATGCACTTCTAATTGCCTCAGCATAAGAAATTCGGTATAATTGTGCTTACCACATATTGCGGAGTGGTGTAATGGCAACACGCCTGTCTTTGGAACAGCGCGACTCTTGGTTCGAATCCAAGCTCCGCAGCACGATTGTGCACCTTCCCCACCATACCCTCAGCATTCATACCCTCAAATGTCGCACAATTCAGGATATAAGACATATCCATTCAGAAATTGGTATAATGCTGGAATGAAAGCAGTCCTTATTACAAGAATTCAGTCTCAAAAAGACTTAAAAGATTCCAATCTAATAAACTTAATTCACGAGGCTTTTATTAGTGGAATTAAAGATATATATATAGTTTCAAACTTCAGTAAGGAGAACTATAAAATCAATTCTATTTCAGTAAATATTCTGCAAAATGAAAAACCTACGAGTCCAATTTCAATTAATACTGTTCTAGAGGAGATAAAAAAGACAGCTAAAATTCCAGATGCGTTTATTGTTGCTTCTAAAGAGGTATCTTTAATTAAAGCAGGTATAATACAGCTTATTGAAGAAATAAAGAGAGACAAGAATTTATTAGTAGTAGGATATAAATTTAAAACAAAAGACAAAGATTTAAATAATATACTTCAGCAATCTTATGAGAATAAAAATTTAATTACCTATAGCGTTCCTTGGAATACATGTGCAATTTGGAACTATCAATTATTTGATAAATATGTGTCTAAATTTGATGAAATAACAGAGGTAAATACATTTAGTCCCATCAAGATAGGATTACACAATCAGATACCACATAAAGGAATGGAAGACGGTTTAGCTATTGCAAAAGCTGTCTCAAATAAAAAGATAGAAGTACATTCCAAATTAATTAGTGAATTTTTGTTATGGAAAATTCAAAATAGTCAAAAACAAAATGAAAAACTTGCTAGAAAAGAAAAAGTTCTTACAGATTTCATGAA
>CAZRBN010000040.1:0-4009 GCA_964598355.1 uncultured Gammaproteobacteria bacterium | reverse complement strand
TAAGAGATTATTCTTTAGAGAAATTGAAAAATGCAATAATATAGCTTTTAGTACTACTCCAAAGAGGCTTAGGTTTAGACATGAGTCTTGCAATTTACTTGAATAGTACTCCTTATGGACATATAATAACCAGATAATATGAAAATTATGGTTACGGGAGCAGCAGGTTTTATTGGGTCCAATTTAGTAAAACGTTTATTGGATGGTAATATCGAGGTTATTGGAATAGATAATTTGAATGATTATTATAATCCTAAATTTAAGTTAGGAAACCTTAAGGCATTAAAGCAAAATTCCAATTTTTCTTTTAAGAAAATTGACCTTACAAATACTGATCAGATAGAGGAGATATTTCGAAATAATAAATTCGATAAGATAATACACCTTGCAGCATTGGCTGGTGTTCGAGCATCTATAGAAAAACCATCTCTTTATATAAACAACAATATAAATGGCACTTACAACTTGCTAAATATGAGCAGACTTTATAATGTCGATCAATTTATTTTTGCATCATCGTCTTCAGTCTATGGATTAAATAAAGCACCTTTCACAGAAGACTTGGCAATAAACACCCCATTAAATCCATATGCTCTCACAAAAATAACAGGAGAAAATCTTTGTTTCACCTTCAATAAATTATTTGGTATTAAAACAACAATCTTAAGGTTTTTTACAGTCTATGGACCAAGTGGTAGGCCTGATATGGCGCCTTATATCTTTGTTAGATCTGCCTTAAATAAAATGCCTATATCAATATATGGAGATGGTAATGCAACAAGAGACTTTACGTATATAGATGATATAGTGAATGGAATACTGCTTAGTCTTAATAAAGAATTTGATTTTGAAATTTTTAATTTGGGTGCTGCAAATCCTATAAGATTACAAAAATTTATTGAACTGATTCAAGATATTACGAAAGAAAAATTTAAAATTAATTTTCGCGAGGCAAGAAAAAGTGAAATGCTTGACACCTCTGCAAATATTGAAAAAGCAAAAATAATGCTTGGATATATTCCAAAAGTTAACATAAAAGAAGGCTTAATTCAATTTATAGACTGGTATAGGAATTTCAGGTTAGGATGTGAATAGAGCTTTAGAATAATAATCCCATTGCCCCGTTTTCCACATGACTTTACATAACCTATATTAATTGTTATAATCTGGGTAAAGTATGACTATAGTTGAAGACTTTTTAAGTCATGGTAGATTTATGAGAAAGATAGAGCTTTCTCAGAGAAAAAGAACAAAACTCAGTGATTTAACCGCTAGGGGTACTCTGTACCGACATGTTGAGCTTGTTGAAAAAGATACTGCACATCCTGAGGGACACGTTTTCGATAAGGTAATTAACGATCCCCTATTAGGAGAACAGCATCTAAGAGTTGTCAAAACAACTAAACCTTACAATTCTGATTTTTTAGCTTCTGCCCAGACTTTGACATACTTACTTCCACAAAATCGAAATTCACCCATTATTACACCTAGCCAAGGTTCTGTTGAAACCTGGGATTTGCTATTGAAAGCAAATAGAATATGTGCGGAAGAGATGGAAAAATTTTATAGATTAAGAGGAATGAAAGATTTTGCGCTTTTTATAGGGGGGAGTTTTAGTCCTTATATGGAAGATGAATACATAAGAACTCAAGCAGTAAAGGCTGCTCATGTGCATACCTTCTTAATAAGCCATGAGTTTTTAAATGAAGCAAAGCCATTTCGTGATAGAAAAGAATTTACTGAATTTCTCAGTAATCAAGGCGTTTCCCCTAATGAGATAAGAATGGATGCTAGAAGATTCTTCCCTGAACGTTTTCAGCAATTATTTAATGAAGTTGTTACTGAATATTTAATGAATGAAATGCAAGACATAGACACCAATGATCTTGGTAATCCGCGAAAGCAAGAATCTTCAGTTGGGTATCCCACAGGGGGAATAGTATTTAATACAAAAGGATTAGAATTTCTAGGTTCACGTCAATTTAACCAACTTTTAAGAGGAATTTCAAAGAAATTGGATCAATTTTACAGTGAGATTTTTATGCCAATATTCGTTAACAATTATGCTGAGGTTGCCAATATGCTTGATCCTGATCCGTCAAGATTGCAATTTAATAGCAGAGAGGTTGCATTGGATCGTTTTAACAGGATTAGTAATACAACTTTAAAAATTTTTATATCTCCTGAACATATTGAAGAATGTCGTCAAGTTGTAGAAGATATTGCAAATAGGCTTGATCCACATAAACCACCTATGTTTACATTTGGACCGTCGTTTTCATTTACCGCAATTTATGATTCTGAAACAAAAGCAACAAGACTTTTTTTTGTCTATGGACTTTTTGGTTCAGGTACAACTGAAGCCATTGGGTTGGATAAGGCGCCTTTTCCTGGAGAATCAAATGAAGATTATGAAAAAAGATTCTTCTCTACTGAGAGTAGGACTGTGGAGAAAGAATTTGACTCGGTTATTAAAGGGAGATTGACTGCGGAGCTAAACTGAGCTACTCGTCAACGCAGATGACTGGTTAATAATTAATGGTATAAGCATTTCATCTTTACTTAACCCACCATGTTTTCCGAAAGATAAAAAATTGTCTGTTTCTAAATACTTATACCACACTAAGTGATTTTCCTTAGGAAGGATTAAAATATTGCCTAATCTATCTGAGAATTTAATATGTTTAGAAAAATTACCAAAGAGTTTCTGTATCAGTCTTTCATTCAAAGACTTTACTTCTGCCTTACCTTTCAATAGAAATTTTAATTTCTTTATTGTATTAATTCTATCAGAATCTTTGATCGATAGAAAAAGATCTCTCATGTTCCCAGTGGGAAGAATAAGTTTACTATGTTTACTTAACTTAAAAGAGTCTTCAAATCCAAGTGAATTCAGAAAGGTGATATGCTTAGGGCTTGTTTGTATATGACCATGGTCCGAGGTAATAATGATCCCAACTTTATTGGCAAAATCTTTTTTAATTGAATTTATTATAGATTGAAGAGTAGTTTCTATTTTAGTGAAATGTGCCTTAACTTCAAATGAATCTGGTCCAAAAGAATGTTGTAAAGCATCTAGAGATGAAATATAAACAAAAATATATCTGTTATCCCTGTTAAGGTTAATAACCTTTATTAATTTTTTTAGTAAATCATCAAGTTCCTGATATTCTTCAAGTCGACTACCTTTTAGCAATATTTTACTGTAATAACTATTTGCATATTCTGTCGGATAGAAAATGACACTTTCTACATTTTTGCTATTTAATTTTTGATAGATAGTCTTACCTTTATACAAAAGATTTTTTCCTATTCGAGGTTGATGAGTTTTGCTAACACTTGTCATTACTCTTTTGTAAGGAAGAGGGTTTACAATTTCGTCTACTTCATCAAAATAAAGATTCCATTCCAATAAACCATGTGTTTTTGGAGGTAGACCAGTATGGATTGTAGAAAGTGCGGCAACTGTTGTTGAAGGAAAGATTGATGTTATTGTTTGAAGATTATTAGACTTCATGGCTTGACTAAAAAAACTATTTCTTTTAGCATGCTTGTTAAATAAATTCATTCCTAGTCCATCTATAAGAAAAAAAATAAGCTGGGAACACCCTTCAATTCTTTTTGTTAACTGCTTTGGGAGTTCTGGAGTATCACTTTTAATTTTCCAAAAATGTTCAATCGTAGAAACGACATTTAAAAGTGATCTTCCATCATATTGTGGGAAGATAGTATTGTTAGTGGTCATTGGTTTTTATAATATACCACAAAACCCTTTCGAATCAGCGGCAATACATATTATAGGATAATTTTTAACCCTGTAAAATATGCCTTTTCACTGTCTCGTTTGTCTTATTTAGCCTCACTGTGAGACAGGTGCTATAATGACTAAAGGGTGCTAGACCGGAATGCTCAGCACTCGTGGATGTTGTTCGTACAAAGGCTCCAATTGGCTTTTCCTGGTTAACTTCCCTTTGAGGCTTTTATATTTGGGTAGCGCTAATTTATTATT
>CAZRBN010000039.1:0-13311 GCA_964598355.1 uncultured Gammaproteobacteria bacterium | reverse complement strand
CTTACAATTGTATCAAACTGATTCACCTTTATCAATGAATGTAACAGTGCTATAGAAAAGGCAACTACTATACTGACAGGTAAAAATTTCGTATACTTACCTTGTTTATTGTTTATGAAAATCGTACAAGCATTACTATCTTGGATTTGGAATCACAAAAGAATTAGTGGAGGTGTACTCATTCTTCTCATTATAGCCTTTATTGCATTCCCCAGACCCCTACCTCCTCTTGCAACACAAAAAGTTACCAAAACAACACTTACCCAAACAGTTTCAGTCAGTGGATCTGTTACCGGGAAATCTGTTGCCAATCTTACCTTTCCTATAAGCGGAAAAGTTGTCTACGTAGGGGCCAAAAAAGGGGATGTAGTAAAAAAATATCAAACAATTGCTGCACTTGACCAACGGACTATTCAAGACAATTTACAAAACGCTGTCAAAACAGCTCAAAATCAACAAATCAGTTTTGATAATGTCAATGATTTTAACGGAAACAGAGATTTAAGTGATACAGGACTCAATGCCTCAGCCCGTCGTCAACTCCAAACAGCCCTAAATACACTCGACCAAACAAAAATAGCAGTAGAAATTCAGAAAATTGCACAAGAACAAGCTTTTCTTGTTTCCCCGATTGATGGTATTCTCACTCATGCAGATATAGAGACTCCAGGAGTAGTTGCTTCATTAACCACCACCTATACAGTAGTCGACCCAACAACTGTTGCATTTGATATGGATGTTGACCAGGCAGATATTGGAAAAGTCCAACAAGGACAAAAAGTAAAAATGACTTTTGATGCATATCCTGATAAAACGATCACGGAAAATGTCAGCAAAATTGATTTTGTCAGCCACACCACCACAAATGGAGGCAATGCATTTACCATAGAGACATCACTGCCATCAGATACACTTCAGCAATACCGTGTAGGAATGAATGCAAATGCAGATATTATTCTTAATGAAAAACGTAACGTCCTAACTGTCCCACTTTCAAGCCTAGTAGATAATCACTATGTCTATGTGAAGATAGGAAACAAGTTCAAAAAACAGAACATTACCGTTGGGCTACAGAATGATACAGATGCAGAAATAACTTCAGGCCTTCAGGAGGGAGAAGAAGTGGCCCTAGATACAACTCAAGCCGAAAAACGAGTTAGTTCTGGAAAATGAGCAAACAACCTATTATAGAATTACAAAATATTACCAAAGAGTATCGGAGTTTGGATGTGGTAACAAATGTGTTGCAAGGAGTGTCACTACGAATATTCCCTGGTGAATTTATTGCCATCACAGGACCTTCAGGATCAGGAAAATCAACCATGATGAATATTTTAGGGCTGTTAGATCTTCCTACTGCAGGGACATATATACTCAATGGAAAAAAAACAACTGGACTTTCAGAAGATGAGTTAGCGTATATCAGAAATCGTGAAATTGGCTTTGTTTTTCAATCATTTAATTTACTTACTCGGTCAACAGCGCTTGAAAACGTTATTCTTCCAGCAATTTATGCTGGAACCGATAAAAAATTACGTGATGAGAAAGCACAACAACTCTTGACACAAGTTGGTCTTGCAGAACGTATTCACAACCGACCCAATCAATTGTCAGGTGGCCAACAACAGAGAGTAGCTATTGCGAGGTCTTTAATGAACGATCCACAAATTATCTTAGCAGACGAACCAACAGGTAATTTGGACACAAAGTCAGGAAATGATGTTATGAATATTTTAAAATCCCTGAATAAAGAAGGAAAGACTGTTATCCTTATTACCCATGAAGCAGATATTGCAAGACAAGCAAGAAAAATTGTCCACTTTAAAGACGGAAGAATAGTACATTGAAAGTTTACAGTTAAAAATTAAAAGTGAAGGTACAACAACTTCTAACTTTTTATTTTTCACTTTACGTTATATTGTATGGAAATTGCAGAACTGTTAAAGCTTGCTTGGAAAGCACTTATTGTTAACAAATTACGAAGTATTCTTACTACGTTAGGAATTATTATTGGTGTTTTTGCCATTATTCTCCTTGTCTCACTCGGAACGGGTCTTCAATCATACATTACCACTCAAGTTTCAAGCCTTGGATCAAATTTGCTTTTTGTTATTCCAGGTAGAGAGGGAGGTGCTCGAACTCCAGGAGGTGTTATTTCTAATAAATTACTCCTGAGTGATGCCAAACTGCTTGCCTTTAGACTCAAAAGTGTTGCAAATATTTCTCCACTCGTACAAAAAAATGCATCAGTAAAATATCAAAATAGAGTAGACAAAGGAGTAGTTGTCGGTGGTGTAAGCTATAATTATAACGAAATTGTAAATGTAAAAGTAGAAAAAGGAACTTCTTTCACCCAAGCACAGGAAAACAGTGCGTCTAAAGTAGCTCTGTTAGGAGCAACCGTTGTAACAAAATTATTTCTAAATGAAGATCCCATTGGCAAAGCAGTAACAATAGGATCGAGCCGATACAGAGTTATTGGATTGTTATCAAAAAGAGGATCTGTCTTTGGGCTCGATCAAGACAATGCAGTCACAATACCTGTGACGGTTGCACAAAAAGAGTTTAATATTACTAATGTAAATGTCATATATATTTCGGCCAAACGACCAGATTTAGTCTCATACGTCAAACAACAAATAAAAGTAATTCTTCTCAAACGTCTTACAGAAGATGACTTTAATGTTCAGTCTCAAGAAAGTGCACTCTCAACAATTAATAACATTACTAATGTTTTATCAATTGCACTTGGCGGCATTGCATCGATTTCTTTACTTGTTGGGGGAATCGGTGTTGCAAATATTATGTTAGTATCTGTTACCGAACGAACAAAAGAAATAGGACTTCGCAAAGCTCTTGGTGCAAAAAGACGAGACATTTTGGCTCAATTTTTACTTGAAGCAGTTATTCTTTCACTGACAGGCGGGCTTATTGGTATTATATTAGGTATTGGAGCATCTCTTCTTATTTCTCAATTTTTTGTTTCAGCCGTAACTCCATGGTCAGTGTTTTTAGCATTCTTTTTCTCTGTTGCAGTTGGCATAATATTTGGCGTTGCACCTGCCATCAAAGCTTCCAAACTTTCACCAATTGAAGCTTTACGATATGAGTAGTTTTCAGGAAATTCTCAGTTTTTTCTTTGTAAACTTTGTTTACAAAGAAAAGTATTACATGTAAACCAAAAAACCTTTACGTAATAATAATGATAACAAAACTAAATACTGTAATAAAAATATTTCTTGGATGGCCTTTGTCTATTCTTGCACTTATTTTTATTGGACGAATTCTTCTCCAGCATGCACCTTCCTTTTCTCAACTTCTTTCATTCAATTATCCGCTTATGTTTCTTTCACTTCTGTCTTTTTCTTTTTACTTTGTTTTTAGAATACTTTTTTGGAAAGAACTTACTTTTCAAAAGGGAATAGATACTAATTTTGTCGATACCGCATATATGTGGAGTATGTCTGAAGTAAAACGATATATTCCAGGAAATATTTGGTCATTTTTAGGACGGGCGAAAAGTTATCAAGAACACACAATTTCAAAAAAAGCACTTGCTCATACATTATTTTTGGAAATTTTATTTCTTCTTGTTAGCTGTACTGCAATTTCTTTACTAGCAGCGAATTTTATATTTTATGGTCTATTGCCCTCATTTCCACTCCAACATATTGTTGTTCCAAGTACCATTATTATTTTCTGTTTTGGCATCGGGTTATTTTTATGTAGTAAATACACATTTTCCCATATTCCTCTTATAGGAAAATTATTCCCAAATTTTTCAATAGAAAGAAACATTCGATTACTAAGTCTTATGTCTATTGCATTTCTTTTTTTTGGTCTTGGAACATATTTTTCTGTCAGCGCTCTAAGCATTCTTTACCTCCCACACATTCTTACATTGTCTTCTTTTTTTGTTTTTACCTACATTGTTGGATATCTCTCCTTTATTACCCCTATGGGACTTGGTGTCCGTGAAGGACTTATGACAATTGGCCTCACAAAATATATTCCCTTGGTTGAAGCAGCAAGTGGAGCATTACTATCGAGAATTATTCTTATTATTGCCGAACTACTTTTTTTGTTTTTTGTTGTGCTTTGGTTTAAAGCTCAACAAATGGTCTGGGTAAAAAAGTGTGAAAAAGCCTTCAAAAAATATCCGTACGAAATCTTTTTATCACTAGCTATAGCTGGCTACACTGTGTATTTTACTGCAACAAGCTTTCTTCGTTATATAAATTTTTACACAGGAAGATTTGATTTAGGGAATATGGACCAGACCATATGGAATACTATTCATGGAAGAATTTTTCAACTCACCAACCCAGATGGAACAAATATTATCTCTCGTCTTGCCTTTCACGCAGATTTTATTCTCGTACTCCTTTCACCGTTTTACTATATATGGCAAGATCCGCGAATGCTTCTCCTTATTCAAACAATTGTTCTTGCAAGCGGAGCAATTTTTGTATACCTCATTGGTAAAGATATTCTCAAACAAAAAAACATATCATTTATTTTTGCACTTACGTATCTTATTCATCCAGCAATAAATCATGCAAATTTATATGATTTTCATGGAATTACACTTGCTGTTCCTCTTCTTTTAGGTGCATGGTACTACATACTAAAAAAGAAATATCTTGTAGCAACAGTGCTCCTTTTACTTGCCGGTACAACAAAAGAAGAAGTATGGATGATTACGGGAATGTTTGGTATAGTATTTATTCTTCGTAAACAAAAACTGTTAGGGCTATTACTTGCAGTCTTTTCTTTCAGCATGTTTTACTATCTTTTTTTCAAAGCAATTCCTCATGCACATGGAGGAAGCCATTTTGCCCTTTCCTATTATTCTGATTTTGGGACAACCCCTGCTACCGTTATTAAAAATATTTTTCTTTCACCAGTAAAGATACTCTCTATTGTTTTCCAAAATGGACGCATGTGGTATCTTTTTGAACTATTCTTTCCTTTTGGCTTTTTATCAATTTTTTCCCCATTATTTTTACTATTTGCAGGACCAGATTTAGCAGTAAGTCTTCTTTCCCAAAACACTCAATTACATAATATTTATTTTCATTATGGAGCGATTACTATTCCATTTATTCTTCTTTCCGCAATATACGGAGTAGCATTCCTTCAAAAGAAATGGAAACAACTATCTGTTTTTTATGTATCTCTTTTCTTACTAGTAACAAGTATAACTGCAGCATATTGGTATGGACCTCTTCCAGGAGCAAAAGATATGAATCATGCAATGTATACCACCCAACTTTCCTATCGAAGTCAAATAGATGACTTTCTCCAAACAATTCCACGTCGTTATAGCGTTGCAGCAACAAACAATATCGGCTCGCATCTTTCTCATAGACAACGAATCTATACCATTCCCCTTGGCATGGACAAAGCGGATGTCATCGTATTTTTACTTAACGATCACTTTGCACAACCATCCTTACATGCTCAAAAAGAATTTGCGAATACATTAACTCATGATCCACGCTACATTAAAGTCTATGAATATCAGGATTTTGTTTTATTTACTAAAAAAGGTTTACCTCTTCACCCACTCCATAATAGAAGAGGCAACTTTACCCCACCTATTTTTCACTAATTCACTCTTTATTTCTTTATTTTTCCATGGTACAAATAAAGGATGGTCATTGTTTTAAAAGCAAATGGACAAAAAGAAGAATTCTCAGAAGCAAAATTACTCCGGTCAATTCAAAAAATTGGTATTCCTTCTTCAATACAAGATGAAACGTTAAAGCATGTTCACGAAAAACTGTATGAAAATATTCCTACTTCAGAAATTTATCATCACATAACAGAATTTTTAGACACTACCCCACATCTATACAGTACATCCAAATATAGCCTTAAGCAGGCGATTATGGATTTAGGACCTACAGGGTATCCTTTTGAAGATTATATTGCCAGATTATTACACGAAGAAGGGTATCAAACCAATGTCCGAACAATACTACAAGGAAAGTGTATAACACACGAAGTTGACGTTATTGCCCAAAAAGATGACCAAAAAATTATGGTAGAAGCAAAATTCCATAACGGTAATGGCATCAAGACAGACGTCCAGGTTGCATTATATACTCATGCACGGTTTCAGGACGTAACGACAAAAGAACATTTTACTAAACCCCTCCTTATTACTAATACAAAAGCAACAACAGATGCTATATCATATGCACAGTGTGTAGATATGGATATTATTACGTGGAGCTATCCAGAGGAAAAAAGTTTGAGAGATTTAGTTGAGAAATATCATCTGTATCCTATTACTGCATTACGATCTCTTCCACTATCCTACAAACAAACGTTACTCGAGCAAGGCACTGTTTTGTGTAGAGATATCTGTGCTAACCACACACTTCTATCACAACTGTCTCTTCCTGAAGATAAGCATAATGAAATACTCAAAGAAATTAATTTCTTGTGCAATGTTACCAATGTGGATTAGATTTGTATTTAATATCTCTACTATAACTTACTTAACTCTAGTCTTTCCCATCTATCAGCCAAAAATCCATTGGGAACCGTTGTCAACTTCGGAGCAGTCAGTAAAAATCCATTTCGCACTGTATGATCGCCAAATCTTTCATTAATACTATCAATTGTTTTTATGACGTTCTCTTTATGTCCTGAAATATCAAAAAGAGATCTGCTTACTAATGATGCTTCCTCAAGAGAAGCAGCCCACACAGAAATTTGACGCACATAAGAAAGCGTTTCTGGCAAAAGAGGCTTTTCTCCAAATAATGCCTCAAACATATCTTTACCAGTATCAAAATAAAAGGGAATTGTTTTCCGTATCCCGGTGTTAGTATTTCCTCGAAGATGCATGCCGACAAGTCGTGCTTTCTTATTAAGACGACGTAATTTAAGCGTTACCTCTTCACAAAGTTCAAAGATATTTTGCAAAATTTTTGTATGATCATATTCATTTCTCGCCAAGCAATAATTCCGTCCAACAGACTTTGTCGTAGGGGCTTTACCAAAAGAAACGACTTCAGTTTCATCCTTTGCATATGCAACACTTTGCAAAAAATTTGCTTCATGAGGACCGAATTCTGAAGTTAATGTAGCAAGGGGCATAGTCCGAAGTTGCAGTAAATTACGTACTCCCATCCGCTGGAGTCTATCAGCAATACGAATTCCAATACCACAGACATCAGTTAATTCTGCTTTTCTATAGACATCATCTACTGTTTCTTTAGTGATTTTTGTCACTCCATTTGGTTTATCAAGTCCTGATGCCATTTTTGCGAGCATTTTATTATAAGCAACTCCCATCGACACGGTAATATACTCACCAATTTCATTTGCAATATCATCTTTCAAACTTTGGATTAATACATCCACTCCATTAAAAAGAGTAACAGTTTGGGTAACATCCATAAATAATTCATCTATTGAAAAAACTTCAATAAAAGGAGAATAACGCTTACAAATTGTTAGGAATTTTTTTGAGATTTCAAAATACCTCACAAAATGAGCAGGAACTAACATAAGATGCGGACACTGCTGTAAACCAAGTGTTGAGCTACTGCCACCCTTTACTCCATACTTTTTGGCTTCTCGACTCGCAGCAATAATAGCACTCCTACTAGTAGCAGCTGTAACACCAATAGGCTTATTTCGAAGATGGGGATTACATTGCTGTTCTACAGATGCAAAAAAACAGTCAAAGTCTATATGAAGAATAATTTTTTCTCCCATACGATCGTACTATGAATGATTGAGGACAAACAGTAAAGAGAGCATACTATATCAGATTTAGCAAGCTATTTTTTATCCATTGACAAGCATCAGAAAAAGCGTACAATTCTGCATATGACAACAGAAGGTCGGCCAGAGAGAGAATTAGATTATATAAGTCGTGAGATGGATGAACAATGGAAGAAGTCGGCTGACTTTACACGAGGCAAACCAGTCAGTGCATTAGGACACGCACTGATGCAAACAATCTTCCATTTCGCTGCAGAATGGAATCATAATCCTCGACTTGGACTTGGAGAAAAAAGAGGAAGAAGAACTTCCTAATTAGATTCATAACCCTTTTTACTCCTAACTCTCAAATTAGATAAACTTTTTCACATTCCGTAGCTGCTTAGAGGGGCATTGCCAATATGGATTCTTGGTAAAACGTAGATATTCCCATCACAGCTATACCTTCCACCTAACGTTGAGAATGCAGCCAGAAAGCCATTCTGTTTTATCAGCTGCTGTACCCATCCCACAGTCTGACCGGACCCATATGGATAGACAAAAAGAGGAAAAGCTTTGCCCAAATGTTCTTGGAGTTGCTGTTGAGCTGTTTTTATTTCAAATGTATCTTTATCTACTGGTCCTGCACCCATAGCAAAATGAGACCATGTATGATTGTATGCAAACATAATTCCGCTTCCTACCATTTCCTTTAACTGATCCCAACTAAAGTATGAGTTAGTTCCTGACGTATTCCCTAAAAGTCCTGTAGGGACCATCAGATTGCCTATCAATTGATATTTTTTGAGTGTGGGAAAAGCATAGATATAATTATCTAAATAGGCATCATCAAGTGTTATCACCACACTATTTGCCGGCACTTGCCCATGAGAGACAATAGCATTCACCAACGCTTCAGCGCTTATCGTATGGTATCCTTTGCTGGCCAAATAACTCATTTGTTGGTCAAAAATACCGTTATCAACATTCAAGGATGTCTGTCCCTTTTCTTGTGCAACAGATTGAGGCTGAACATGGTGATACAAAAGAACAGGAACTTGTAAGCAAAATCCATGAGGAGCTTCTGGAACATTTTTTTTTGTTTCTGAAAGCTTTTGCTTGGAAAAAACACTAAGAGCAGCTGTTTTACATGCCTTATTCCCAATACAAAGAGGTGCAGGAGTCGGAGTTATTGCTTCATTTGAGGCAACCACTTTTTTACCATGAGATATGAAGGTAGCTCCTACAAAAAATGCAATGAGAATGGACGCAAGAAAAAGTATCGATGAAGGAGAGAGCATTTTTTTCATAGGAGCAAAAACACTATACCAGATTTCCCTTACTTTTTGAATAAGCTCAAATGTGGTATAATAAGCATAGAGCCTACAAACTTCATCTCATATCCTCTCGCTAGGAAGGACTAGATGAAAGGTTTATAGGCGTTTTTTATATGAATCCAACAACATCAGACAGTATTAGAAACGTTGCCGTGATTGCACACGTTGACCATGGCAAGACAACTTTGGTTGATTTTTTGCTTAAACAATCTCACACATTCCGTGAGAATGAAGAAGTGATGAATCAAACTACTATTTTAGACTCTAACCCACTGGAAAGAGAGCGTGGAATTACTATTCTCGCAAAAAACACTGGTATTGTGTATAACAATATCAAAATTAATATTATTGACACACCAGGCCATGCAGACTTTTCAGGGGAAGTTGAGCGAACTCTTAATATGGCAGATGGAGCCCTCCTTATTATTGATGCACAGGAAGGCCCAATGCCTCAAACAAAATTTGTGTTAAAAAAGGCCTTGCAGCTTGGATTGAAAATTATTGTCGTTATTAATAAAATTGATAAGCAGTTGGCAAATATTCCTCACACTATCGAGAGAACAAATGACTTATTTTTAGAATTGGCAACGGATGTGGAACATTTAGAATTTCCTATTATTTACGCTATTGGACGAGAAGGAAAGGCAGGAAATACCTTAGATGAAGCTTTTGCTTCCACATCTCTTACTCCACTCTTTGAAAAAATTATTGCCTATATTCCCGCTCCAAAAATAGCAGAGGGAAAATTCCAAATGCTTGTAACATCTCTTGATTATGATAATCATCGAGGCAAGCATGTTATTGGAAGAATTGTTAGAGGCGTAGCAAAAAAAGGAATGGCGGTTTCACTTCTTCATGAAACAGGTACAAAAACAGCAAGAATTGATAGTATAGCAACAACAATTGGTCTTAAAAAGACTGAAATGGAAGAGGTAGGAGCAGGCGAAATAGTTGACATCACAGGTATTGCTGATGCAACGATTGGAGATACCATTACAGATCCTTCATCACCAGATGCACTTCCTCGAATCAATGTTGAAGAACCAACTATTAAAATTGCTGTTGGGCCAAATACCTCTCCTTTTGCAGGACGTGAAGGGAAATTTACGACCTCCAGACAAATTTTAGAAAGACTTGAAAAAGAGCTTGAAACCAATGTGGCATTGAAGCTTGAGAATGTTGGAGATAGATATATCCTTTCAGGACGAGGAGAATTACATCTCTCTGTCCTTATTGAAACTCTGCGACGAGAGGGGTATGAATTTGAAGTTGGGAAGCCTCAAGTTATTACAAAAGTCATTAATGGTCGGGAAATGGAGCCTGTTGAAGATACTATTATTGATGTCCCAGATGAGTATGTTGGTACTATTACTCAGGAATTAGGCCAGAGAAAAGGTGCTATGACCAATATGGAGTCAGACGGAAAAGGAAATACTCGCCTTGAATATACTATTCCTTCCAAGAATTTACTTGGTATGCGATCTGATTTACTTACTCAAACAAAAGGGACAGCTATTATTAATTCCATGTTTAATGGATACCAAGAAATTACTCCAAATCTTGAAAAATTACGAAATGGCGTCTTGATAGCATCAGAAGGTGGATCTGCACTTGCGTACGGGCTTGGCAATGCGCAAGAAAGAGGCATTACGTTTATTGAACCAGCAACAGAAGTCTATGAAGGAATGATTGTTGGTCTACAAAATAGACGTGATGATATAGAAGTAAATGTTACTAAAGAGAAAAAACAGTCAAATATGCGATCCAAAGGTGAAGGAGTAAAACTTGTCCTAACACCTCCTCTCGTCATGAGCCTTGAGCAATACTTAGACTTTTTGGAAGATGACGAGCTTTTGGAAGTAACACCGTTGCATTTAAGACCACGAAAGAAACATCTTACAAGAGTAGATAGAGTCAGATCCAACAGATAATATTCTCATATCGTAATACTCTCATACTTCCTACTCCTATTTTCTGTATAATACTGCTTAACAATTAGCATTATGACTTTTGGAGAAAGAGAGGGAAGGCATAAGAAAGGGAAAAAGAATGGTGATGAGAATACACCAGATGACCTCTCCAAACGAAGGTTTCTAAAAGCACTGGGGATTGGAACAGCTGCAGTGGTTGGAATAACCACTGACCTTGCTATAGCAACCCCACTTCTCAAAAGGGTACTTACGTGGTCCGAACAAGCTGCGCCTCAAATAAAAGATGCTATAGAATTACCAACACTTGTCCCAGAAGTTGATTGTATTGCAACACGTCATGTAACAACATACTCTTTGGAAGCCTTGAGAAGAACTGTAGGAGTTGTTTTTGGCGATAGCATTGGAAAAGGATACTATAAAAAAGGAGAAGTATCTCAGCCTGCAATTACATTTGCTATAGAAGCCATTAATGAAAATGCATATTTTCAAAGACATTTTAACATTGAAAGTACATGGTCTCAAGAGATCTTTGCTGTTGAAGGGTCTCGAATTGTTGATGTCCAAAAACAGTTCAAAGAACCTCGTTTTAAAAAGATTATTGATCAGGAACAAAATGTAGATCTATGGCTAAGCGTTGGAGGTAATGATTTAGTACACGCATTAGCAAACAAGGCAAAGCCACTTGGAGACCTTGGAAAAGATCCATTTAAACCAGAATTCTTTAACCTTGATGATGACATGGTGAATGCCATTCATACGTATAAACAAGGATTTAAGCAGCTTTTAAAAGACGTTTCTGCAAAGGCCAAGAAAGAGAAAATACATAGATTGATTGTTGAAGGTTTACCTAATCTTGGAAATGCAAAGAGTATTGAATATGTCTCTAGAGATGGAAATGTCCAAGCCACATATAATTTATCTGATGGGTTATTTACAAGGCATTTTGCTCGCAATCTTTCTGTCATGGTTAATAATGCTATGAAAGAAGGGATTAATGAGTTGCTAGATTCAAACCCAAAATTTGATGTTCTCTTTTTAAATAATTTTGACGAGCTATCCCAGCAAGATTTGTTGGGCGAACATCCGTTACCAAAAGGTCAACAACAAATGGCACAGCATCTTTTTTATAGAGCTTTCTATGATAACCAAAATTTGGGAAAGATTATCTTCCCCCAAAATGGAAGAAGAATGATTTCCCAACCCAATCAGCCAGTTATGTGGGGAGATAAAAGCAAAATCAGATTTGTCTGGAGCTAGAGTCTTCTCTGATTGCCCCTATTACCCCTTTATTACCACACTTTCACAAAAAATCAGTAATGCTTTTATAAAGCTATTTACGTACCTTGCTTATGTCCTTTCATGCTCTTACATGGATCTTATCTGCTGCAATCCATTACCCCATTTTTTTAATGGGGATAAGTACTTCTGTTGCACGAACTCATGAGGATTTATTTACTCTTATGCTTGAAGAAGTGCAAGACTACGCTATTTTTACTATTGATACTGAAGGGGTAATTGTTAGCTGGAATCCAGGCGCACGCTACTTACTGGGATATACAAAAAGTGAAATTATTGGTAAACCACTTTCAGTCATGTTTCCAGATTTTAAAAATAATGGTCATCTTCACCAAGACTTGCAAATGGCAATTGACAAAGGTCAATATGAACATATAACCCAAGTTGTTAAAAAAAATAAAAAGAAAATTTTTGTAAAGTGTGTTGTTACGGCATTATGGGGAGAAAATGAAACATTGAAAGGATTTTCAAAAATTGTTCAGGATATAACACCACAAATGGAAATTGAAAAAAGGCGCGAAGAATTTATTAGCATGGCAGGACACGAATTGAAAAACCCTATTACTAGTATCAAATCATACCTACAACTTCTTGAATTAAAACTAAGAAGAAAAGATGCAACCGAATTTCTACCTATGGTCATAAAAGCGCTTACTCAAGTAGATAAGCTTACCAATCTTCTCGGAGATATTTTAGATGCTTCAAAAATTGCCATTGGGACATTACCATACCATGATAAAGACACTGTTAGCCTCTATCCCTTTATACAAGATATTATTGAAACACTTCAGTTAACCTATCCTGAATGGGCAATCACAATGAAAAGACCTGCTCCTGTTACTCTCAAAAACGTTGATAAAGCAAGACTTGAGCAAGTGTTCATTAATCTACTCACTAATGCAATAAAGTATTCGCCAAAAAGAAAGAAAATAGAAGTAATCATAAAGAAAAAAATAAATGAGACTATTATAAGCATTAAAGATTTCGGAATAGGAATTTCAAAAAAAGACCAAAAGAATATC
>CAZRBN010000038.1:10684-13319 GCA_964598355.1 uncultured Gammaproteobacteria bacterium | reverse complement strand
ATTGGTCTTATCGGTATGAAAGCTATGGAAGCTTTAGGCCGGAATCCTGAGGCATCAGGAAGAATTATTCCAGCAATGTTACTCGGAATGGCTTTTGCTGAAGCTATCGCTATTTACTCATTGATTCTTGCCTTTATTAAGTAAGATCTTAAGATATATAGATATTAAGATATTAAGTGCGCAAAAATATTACTTAGTATCTTAGTATCGAATATCTTAATATCTAATATAGATTGATTATGGAAATATTAAAAACATTTGGTATAGAACCAATATTACTCGCAGCACAGATTGTTAATTTCTTAATTATTTTCTGGCTTTTGAAAAAATTTGCTTACAAGCCTATTTTTGCTGTGCTTGAAAAAAGAAGAAAACTTATTGAAGAAGGCGTTAATAATGCAGAAGAATCTAGCAAAGCCCTTGAAAAGGCATTAGAAGAAGAGAAGAAAATTCTTAAAAAAGCACAAGGACAGTCTCAAGAAATTCTTTCAGAGGCTCAAAAGCAAGCAGCTCTTACCCTTTCAGAAGCTGAATCATCTGCTAAAACACGAGTTGAAAAGATACTAGATGAAGCAAAGAAAGAAATTATCAAACAGTCAGAAGAAACAGAAAAGAGATTGGCAGCACATACAGCACGGCTTGCTGTGGAGCTTTTGGAAAAATCTCTTGCTGGAATGGTAGACACAAAGACTCAAAAAGAAGTATTAGAAAAAGCAGCAAAAAAGCTGAAGGCATAGAAATATTTCAAATACAGTATAAAAAATACATATGTCTAAGAAAGAAATTCAACAATTAGTAGAAGCAAGCTATACCAAAGACACATTAGATAGTAAAAAAGTTGAGAAGATTGCGTCTCTTTTATCACGAAACGATGTAAAGCTCTATATTCGAGGACTTAAGCTTTCTGAAAAAGCCAAGACAATTTCGCTTGTCTTACCTGATGCAAAGCTATATAATAGTACTAAGAAAAGTTTAGAGGATATATTCAAAAATAAACGAATTATTGTACAAGAAGATCCTTCACTTCTTCTTGGAATAAAAGTTATAGATAATGATATGGTCTATGACATGAGTCTAAAAAATAATTTAGAAACATTTGCACAAGAAGCAGCAGAGATATAATACATATGGATAGTACTGACATTTTAAAAAAATTAGAAAACAAACTGCAAACATTTGAAGGTTCTCCAAAAGAGCAAAATATTGGCACTATTGAACAAATTGGAGATAATGTTGTTGTTGCTTCAGGTCTCTCCAAAGCAAAAATGGGTGAACAAGTTATATTCCAAGATGGGACATCAGGACTTATCTTGAATTTAGATGAAGATTCAGTAAGTATTGTTTTACTTGGTAGTGGAGAACATATTAAAGAAGGAGATACAGTCAAAACTTCAGGTAAACTTCTTACTATTACTGCATCAGAAGAATTACTTGGACGAGTTATTAACCCAGTAGGTCTTCCTCTTGATGGCAAAGCAGCAGTGAAAAAAGGAAAAGAAATGCCTCTTGAAAGAATTGCAGCCGGCGTTATTGAAAGAGAACCAGTTGATACCCCTTTGAAGACTGGAATAAAAGCTATTGATTCTCTTATCCCAATTGGACGAGGACAAAGAGAGCTCATTATTGGAGACCGGGGACTTGGTAAAACAGCAATCGCTATTGATACTATTATCAATCAAAAAGAATCAAGTAAAGGTGGCAAAAAAGTAATTTGTGTCTATGTTGCCATTGGGCAAAAACAATCAACTGTTGCCCAGGTTATAGAAAAACTCAAAGAGACAGATGCTATGGACTACACGATTGTTGTTAATGCATCGGCAGCAGACCCAGCTTCCCTTCAGTATTTAGCACCATATGCAGGAGTCGCTGTTGCTGAATATTTCCTGGAAAAAGGAGAAGATGTATTAGTAGTCTATGACGATCTTACCAAACACGCATGGGCATACCGAAATCTCTCTCTTGTTTTGAAAAGACCTGCAGGACGAGAAGCATATCCAGGAGATATTTTCTATATTCACTCACGTCTGTTAGAGCGCGCTGTGAAGCTAAGTAAAAACTTTGGCGGTGGATCTATTACGGCTCTTCCTCTTATTGAAACACAAGCAAATGATATTTCAGCATATATTCCAACCAATGTTATTTCAATTACCGATGGACAGATTTTCTTAGTGTCTGATCTTTTCAATTCTGGTATTAGACCGGCAGTTGATATAGGAAATTCTGTTAGTAGAGTCGGAGGAGCAGCACAAACACCAGCAATGAAATCTGTAAGTGGACGGATTAAATTGGAGCTTGCTCAGTACCGAGAATTAGCAGTATTCGCACAATTTGGAAGTGAATTGGATCCAGCAACACTCAACCAACTTGAAAGAGGTAAACGCTTAACAGAAATTCTTAAGCAACCACAATATCATCCACTTCCAGAACCCTATGAAATTCTTTCTATTTGGGCTGTTACTAATGGCTATTTGGATGATATTCCAGTAGAGGATGTTTTAAGATTTGAAAAAGAATATCACGATTATGTGAAAATACATGACAAAAAATTAATTGAAAAACTTTCCACTGGTAAAAAAATCGATGAAGAAACAACAGAAGAATTAAAGAAAATTACAATAGCGTTTAAGAAAACATT
>CAZRBN010000038.1:5365-10584 GCA_964598355.1 uncultured Gammaproteobacteria bacterium | reverse complement strand
TTTTATGCCATCAACACTTGCACTACGAAGAAGAATCAAAACTGCTCAAAACATCAGCAAAACTACTAAGGCAATGCAAATGATTGCTGCAAGTAAGCTAAAACGTGCACAACATGCAGCACTTGCAACTCGCCCCTATGTTGAGAAATTAACCAGTCTTACTCAAAATATTGCTTCAAAAATAGATACAACAGCAGAAAATATTCATCCATTGTTAAAAAGTAATACCCATACTGGTAAGACGCTCTATATTGTTATTTCACCAGATAAAGGACTCGCTGGGGCACTTGTTACTAATTTAATCCGTGAATACTTAAAATACAATAAAGACGAACATTCTCTTTTTGTAGTTGTTGGTAAAAAAATTGAAGGCGTCGCTGCAACAACCACAAAAAATTTGATAGCATCATTTCATGCGGGAACAACACTTCCATCTTTTGGTCAAGTTGCTCCAATTGCAGCTATTGTTGACGAATACTATAGTCAAGGAAAAGTAGACAGTGTTAAAATTATTACTACCCACTTTAATAGTGTTTTTTCCCAATCTCCCAAAGTAACTAATCTTTTGCCAATCCGACTGGAAGAAACAACAACAGAAAAAGAAGTAACGCCAGAATATACTCTCATCGAACCCTCCCCAGCAGAAATTCTTCCAGCACTTCTTAAGCGATATATTGATATGAATATATATCAGCATTTGCTGGAAAATTATGTTTCTTTCCAAGCAGCACAAATGATTGCTATGCAAAACGCAACAAATAACGCAAAAGATATTGTTTCCGATCTTACTTTGTTATACAATAAGCTCAGACAAGAGAAGATTACCAATGAGATTTTGGATATCTCTAGTGCAGCAGTTGCATTATCTAATCGGTAAATAGTTCACTCATTATGACAAAAGATAAAGGAATCATTATTAAAATCCAAGGGCCAGTTGTCGACGTTAGATTTGAAGGTGATGTTCCACAAATCAACGAAGCACTTATTGTTGCCCTTCCTAACAAAGATACACTTACTCTCGAAGTTGCTTTTGAAACGGGTAACAAAGAAGTAAAAGCACTTGCTTTGGGAAGTACTGATGGTCTTACCAGAGGAATGGAAGTTACCAGGACTTATGCACCTATTCGAGTCCCTGTTGGCAATGAAACACTTGGTCGTATTTTTAATGTTTTAGGAGATACCATTGATGACCAAAAACCCCTTGATAAATCAAAAGTAAAACTTGCTCCTATTCATAGAGAAGCTCCATCACTTGAAGACCAAACCACCAAACCAGAAATGCTTGAGACTGGTATTAAAGTTATTGACCTTATTGCTCCATTTACCAAAGGAGGAAAAATTGCCATTTTCGGAGGAGCAGGAGTTGGTAAGACTGTCGTTATTAAAGAGCTCATTCGAAATATCGCACAAGAGCATAAAGGACACGCTGTTTTTGCAGGTGTTGGAGAGCGTACTCGTGAAGGAAATGATTTATGGCTTGAAATGAAGGAAGCCAATGTTATGGATAAGACTGTTATGGTCTATGGACAAATGAATGAACCACCTGCTAACAGAATGAGAGTCGGACTGACAGCACTTACCATGGCTGAATATTTTCGTGACGAAAAGCATGAAGACGTGCTTCTCTTTATTGATAACATTTTCCGATTTGCACAAGCAGGATCTGAAGTGTCAGCACTTTTAGGAAGAATGCCATCTGCAGTGGGATATCAGCCAACTCTTGCTAACGAAGTTGGACAACTAGAAGAAAGAATTACCTCCACTAAAGCAGGATCTATTACATCAGTCCAGGCAGTATATGTTCCTGCCGACGATTATACTGATCCAGCACCAGCAACCATTTTCTCACACTTGGATGCTACTGTTACTTTGGACAGAAATTTGGCATCACAGGGACTTTTTCCAGCTGTTGACCCACTTACCTCTTCTTCACGAATCCTTGATGCTAATGTTGTTGGACAAGAGCATTATGATGTAGCACGAGGAGTCCAGAAAGTATTACAGCGATACAAAGACTTGCAAGATATTATTGCAATTTTGGGTATGGACGAATTGTCTGCTGAAGATAAGTTGACGGTTACTCGCGCACGAAAGATTCAGAGATTTTTGACGCAACCAATGTTTGTGGCTGAAATTTTCGGAGGTCCTCCAGGTCGTTATGTAAAAATTGCAGACAATGTCCGAGGATTTAAAGAAATTCTTGAGGGGAAGCATGACGAGTTATCCGAGCAAGCATTTTATTTGGTCGGTACGATAGAGGACGCAATTGAAAAAGATAAAGAACTCAAGAAACAAAACAAGAAGTAATGAGTGATGAGAAAAGAGTTATGAGCAAATCTCCCCATCACCCATAACTAATAACTAATAACTAATATGACCCTACATATCAAAGTCGTTACCCCAGAAAAAGAAATTCTCTCAGAAGAAGTAGATGAAGTTATTGTTCCAACAACAACTGGGGAATTAGCTATTCTTCCTCAGCATGTTGCTATACTTACTCAACTTGCTCCAGGTGAATTACAAATTAAGAAGAGTGGCAAGACTGAGCACTTAGTCGTTGAGGGAGGTTTTTTTGAAGTTGGCAATAATACAGTAACAGTATTGGCTGATTATGCAGTAGCTGGAAAAGATATCTCCGAAGCAGAGGCACAAAAAGCAAAAGAAAGAGCTGAAAAAGCAATGAAAGAAAAATTATCAGATGTAGATTTTGCAGCAGCAGAAGCAGAATTTAGAAGAGCTATTTTAGAACTCAAAGTCGTCCAAAGACACAAACATACCACATAATTGCCTGATTTTTACTATCTTCTTACCAACCAAGCCATTTTTTACTACAAAATAATTCTATGATTAGGATATGGAAAGGATAAAAATACATCGTGCGAATTCTATTCGTGGATCATGGGGAGACCCGGATCCGCTTACTGGTCCAGATTGGATAAATCACGACGAAATGGTACGAAGAACTATCGAAAGACATACTGGTCAACTCATCTCGCGGGAAACATTCGAAAAAGAATTTATCTATCATATGCACTTTAAGCCAGACAAAAGACAAAAACCAGAAGATGGAGTCCCTGGAACAGTTAACATTACCTACAAAAGAAGAATAAAAAAATAGCATACTCTCATATGCTCCTCACCCCCACTACTCCTCATAAATAACAGGCTCATAGTTTACAATTGCCATTAATTATGCTAAAATCTCCATGTTTATGGCTGACATTAAAAGAAGTTTTTGGTATCCAGATCAACCTGATAGGCCTGCACATCGTATGTGTGCGGATGGACAAAGACGTGCTGCAGATTATAGTTTGAGAATATATGAAGAACTTACTTCAGGTGAAACCTCCCCTGAAGTCACTAACCTACTTAAGAAAGCAGCAAGGGCTGAAAGACGTCTTGCAGGTGGAAAACCTGTAGATAAAAGAGATTTGATTGCTTTGCAGGCATTAGGCGTTTATGTAGATGGACAATTAGATGAATACGTGAGTCCAGAAGGAGATTTTCTTTTGCAAGCTTATGATGGATCAACACATAGAAGAAACGTACACGAAGAACGACAAAAAGGGAAAATTTTCTATTGAACCTTTTTTTTAAATCAGATTTTAAATACCTACATAAACCGAGAAGGGCTATTGTTTGACAAAAAAACTGGAGATGCTCTTTCTCATATATTCCGTCATTCCCACTGTAGATACTGCTTCTTTACTTACCCATTTATATTCTGAATGTTCATGACTAATTTGTACCTGTTGGTTTACGTCTTTCATGCGACATAGAAAGAAAATTTCTACTCTGTGAATTTTCTCGTGAGACTTATCCATAAAATAATCATCAACATACAATGGTTCATCTACCTCAACGTCTAGTCCTGTCTCCTCTTTTAACTCACGTTGTAATGCTATGATAGGATGCTCTCCAAAGTCAGTTCCTCCACCAGGTACTTCCCAATATCCTGGCAAAAAGTCATCATCCATTGCCCTTTTTACGATAAGGACTTCTCCTTTATCGTTTAAGACAAACCCGCTAACACATACTTGCTGATACTCTTTCATACATTCATTATATCAGGATTGACAAACAAACAATCAAACAATTATCATTACATTATGAAGAAAATTCTTATAGAAACAGCTGGTTGGTATGGAACAGTTGCAATTCTTGGTGCATATGCATTAGTTAGTTTCAACATTATTAAATCAGCAAGTCTTGCTTACCAACTGCTCAACTTAACAGGTTCTTTAGGTATTATTGTTATCTCAGCAAGTAAAAAAGTTTTTCAGTCAGTGGTATTGAATATTATATGGGGAGTAGTTGTGCTGCATTGGCACTGTTTAGCCTTCTCCACAAATAAAACAATATTCTATTTTCGCTAAACTGCATCCATTTATTGTTCGAGCGAATCTGCCAGCTGGGACTAAACAAGCCTCCCACGTGGCCTTATCCTAGTGAATAGCAAAAGTTATTGTAAAGATCTTCGATTTTCTTCCTCAATCCTTGTTGACACTTTTTCTTGCCTTATATCGTCTCGCTCGCTCAGCTGCTGAAAGCTGTGGAGGTGCATTGTGGATAATCTTTGAGATACTATCAAGCAAGACAGAATCCAATAATCCCAAACGATCCGCAATACTGATAAAGTCAGTCCTTCTCATTTCTTCGACCTCCCATCTTGCATTCTCAAAACGACGCCTCATCCGTACAATACTATTCTTTACCATATGAATACTTTGCCAGCCAAATATTTTACTAATTTCTTCTGAATTCATACCTTCCTGAAGAGCAGCTAAGATGCGTAGTTCTGTTGCAGATATCTGAATTTGTCTACCACTTTCTGGTTCAATACACTCAACGACAGCAGATGTACCCCGCTTTGCAATAGAGGATTTTCCTCCTGCAGCATTTCTCAAGACAATTGTTACTTCTAATCCTATTTTTGTCGTTATCGTATGTCTCCCTCTGTCTGATTCTGGCATAAAGGCAATGGTATCATTGCTTGCTTGGATTGTTGTAAAACTTGTGTAAGATATACGCAATAAATTGTCTTTTTAAAATCATTTATTCTTTTGATATCTTCTGACATATTGACTCTTTAGTACGGTCGTACTATTGTAGAGATATGGACATCAACAAAGCAATCGAAATGATACGGAAATTTTTTGTGCAGCATAAAAGAATGCCAAGTTATCAAGAAATTTGTTATTTATTTGGCTACACTACCA
>CAZRBN010000038.1:0-5355 GCA_964598355.1 uncultured Gammaproteobacteria bacterium | reverse complement strand
AAGCAAGCAGTCAATATTTAGTAAAAAAATTAATGGAGGCAGGAGTTGTAGAAAAAGATGAAAGCGGAAAGTTACTACCCAAAAATCTTTTTACTATACCCAATCTTGGCATTATTAAAGCAGGCTATCCCACAGTGGCAGACATGCAGACAGATGCGATAGACGTGTATGACTATTTACTCAATAGGCCTGGTACTATTTTTTCTCTGACAGTTAAAGGAGATTCAATGATAGATGAAGGCATCCATGAAGGAGACATTGTTATTGTTGAAAAAGAAAAAGAGCCAAGAAATGGCGACATTGTTGCAGCAAATGTAGACGGAGAATGGACTGTTAAATACTACCACAACAATTTTGGAGATATTACACTGCTTCCTGCCAATAAAAAATACCCAGTTATTAAGCCACGAGAATCTTTAGAGATAGGAGGTGTCGTCGTTAGCGTGATACGCAAGTATCACTAATATGACAGAGATTAACGAGCCAATAAGCGTTGTTATTCTTTTTGACGCCGAAAAAAAATGTATACTGCCCAAGAAATTCAAATGGAGAGAACGAGTCTATCCAATAACCGAAGAGAGTCTTCACTATACCAAAACATTCAGTTTAGTTTTACACCATCTTTTCTCAGTCACGGATGGGAATGCAGCTTATCTCCTGTCCATGAATACTCAAACACTCACGTGGAAGCTCCTGGAAATCTCTTAGTTTCATTTAAAAAATTGCAAACGAATATAACAAAACTTACAAGAATTTTTGAAGTAAAGATTTTTCCTTCTATGAGTCCACTAATGAGACTCTTTCTCTAATCACCAAAAACTCAGTGTTAGCAACTATAACCATTGAATGCTAAATTTGCAGGAGTGTTTTAGGAATTTACTTGTCCAAAAAGTTGTTGTTTAAATTCTTCCAATGTACCACTCGCCTGCATACGAAGTATTTTGAGAGCCAGTTCCTTATCCCTAAATGTTGTTTGAGTAAGTATGTGAAGAAATTCATCAAAAGTCACTTCTTCTATTTCCATTTTCTCTCCTGCATCAAGACGTGGCTCTTGTACTTTCTCACAACCTTTTGCAATAAACGTAAAAATTGCCCAATCAATTTTTGTTGTCGGTTGGACACTATCCCACAATTCCCACTGCTCACTTTTATAGCCTGTTTCTTCCAGCAACTCTCTTTGTGCTGCAGCAAAAGGCTCTTCACCTTCATCTATTATTCCTCCTGGCGTTCCAATAAAAGGCTTCATACTTGGTTGCTCTTGATAGGAAATAAGAATCTTTTTTTCTTTAGTAACCGCGATAACTCCTACCGTATCCCGCCTGGCAATTTTTTCAAAAGTTTCTTTTGTCCCATCAAACATTTCCTGCTCCCATTGATAAACACTGAATAATTCTCCTTGAAAGACTTTTTTCGCGTGAGAAGGAAGAGGTTGATTAGATTCAGGACGAGTGATATGCATAAGAGTATTATATCGTCATTGCAAGGGACGAAGCAATCTATTCTCAAAACTCATAATTTTTTCAATTCAAATTCTGCAATAAGCTCGTTACATATTCCGTGCTCACTCATAGCAAAGACCCCAATTTTACTTACTAAAAACCGTGGGATACTCCACTTTGCTTTTCTTTTTACAAGCTGTGCACCAATTGGATCTATAACCCGAAGAAGCGTCATATGAGGATGATAGTTAACAATACCAACAGACCCATACTTCTCAATTGATTGAAGCGAACCTTCTGAAAGGTGCATAGCATAATCAGTACCATCTACAAATTTCTCATCCACTACTTTTTCTCGAAATGATTCTAGTGCAATAACCATTGTCTCCTGTACCTTTTTTATATCAGGCGTTAGACCAAATTCCAATGTTAGAAATCCTTGACCTTCTGCAATTTCCTTTAGAGTAACATACAGTTGTTCTATTTCTTTTGTTTTTTCTTCAACCTCTTGAAGTACTTCGTCTATATTTTCTTCACTAACAACCGGGGCGTACAGAGAAATATGAGGGAGCGCAGTTATTCCATCAAGAAAAAAATAATTATCTTTTAATTTTCCCAAAGAAGATGCAACAGCAATTGCTTCTTGTTCCACCTCCTTTGGTACCCTAAATGCAATATTAATACGAATCATAATGGTAATGTCATTCCTGACCCCTAATCGGGAATCCAATTCTTTATTTGTATAGACCCAGGATCAAGTTTGAGATGACGCAAATTTTTTTTCACTAGACTTTTTGCTTCTTCGTAAGAATTGGTTTCCATGAATTGTGCTCGCATATCACTGGCTCCTTCAAAATCAGAAAGATAAATTTTGAAATATTTCTTTAAAACCTGAAATGATTTTTTATCCTCCCATGTGGCTTCATATAACTCAACATGTTTTTTTAATAATTCCAACCGTTCTTTTATTGTCTTTGTTATAGGATCTACCCCAGCAAAAAGCCATGGGTTATGAAAAATTCCTCGACCTATCATGACACCATCAAGTCCATATTCCTGTACTTTTTCTTTTGCTTCAGCAAGACTTTGCACATCCCCATTCCCAAAGATAAGGGTAGATTTTCCCATTTCATGTCTGAGAACTGCTGCTTTTCCAATTTCATCCCAATGCGCTGGCACTTTGGACATTTCTGCAGCTGTTCGACCATGGACAGTAATAAGAGAAAGATTCTGCTCTAAGAGAAAGCCTATCCATTCTTCTGTTTGAATTTTAGAAAATCCAATACGCGTCTTCACACTAACCGGTAATTCTCCTGCACCACTTCGTGTTGCGTCAATAATTTCTTTTGCAAGAGACTGATTCTTAATAAGCGCACTACATGCCCCATGTCGTGTTACATCTCTTTGTGGACACCCCATGTTAATGTCTATACCATCAAATCCACGTTCAACTAGTTCCTTTGCTGCTTTAAAAAAATTCTCAGGTTGCATACCCCAAATTTGCGCAATAAGAGGTTTTTCCGAAGGAATAAATTGTAATCTTCTGGCAACAACTTCTCTTCCCTGTGATGCAATACCATCTACGTTGGTAAATTCAGTAAAAAAAACGTCGGGCCTTCCGCATGATAAGATAATCTGTCGAAAAACAGTATCCGTGACATCTTCCATAGGTGCCAAGCTAAAAATAGGCTTTGGTAATGTATCCCAAATGGTTTGCATAGCCTCAATTATACCATAGCGAAGAGTATATCCTCCTAACTATTACCAATAATTCTGCTAAACTATTACAATGACAAATGAAGAAAAAATTCTAATAAAAATGCTTAGTCTTTTTAGTTTTGCCACGGCAATGGCAAACATTTTTTTAGGACTATTTCTTTTTTCTTTAGGAGGATTCCAAACAGTTGTTACCTTTTTTACTGTTTATTTTCTTTTTTTGATTGCTGCCTATATAGCGTCAGGGTGGACATTACAGAAAATCAGCTCATCACAAGGAATTCAAATTGGCCTTCTCTTGTATAGTCTTAGTTATTTTCTTTTAGTAGTTCTTGGGAAAGAATCTGTCCATTTTCTCCCCTTGCTAAGCGTTATTTTCGGACTTTCAAGCGGAACATTCTGGTCTGGAAATAACCTTTCTCAATATATACATACTAATGAGGACAGCAGAAATGAATACTTTAGTAAAATGAATTCGCTGACAAGTATTGGCAGTACACTTGGACCAATTATCGGAGGCGGTATTATTGCTTTTTTTGCTGCATATCATCTGCCACTTATTGGATATATGAGTGTATTTGGCTTTGTGGGTACATTACTCTTTTTTGTTGCCCTTTTGGCAGGAAGACTTCCTTTACATGAAAAAATAGAATTTTCTCCAAAGCAACTCTTTAAACAGGCAACAAAAAAATGGTATCTAATACTTTTTCAGCAGTTTTCTCTTGGATTATATGATTCTGCTTTCGCAACACTTTCAGGAATACTTGTCTTTCTTATTGTAAAAAATGAGCTTCAAGTTGGCATTATTAATGCTGCATGCACAATTGCATACGCATTGATTAGTTTTTATAGCGCAACGATTTTAAAAAAGTACAAAAATAGTTATGCATTTGGTATGATAAGCGTCAGTATTGGCCTTTTCCTTTTTGGGTACTTTCATAATTATGCGAGTCTTGCCATTCTTATTGGTTTGATTTACGGACTATCTCCCTTTATTAGTAACCCAATACTTAAAGTACTATTAGACACTATAGATGAGATACCAAGTACGTGGCAGGAAAAATACCATTTTCTTATAGAACGCGATACATTTTTAGGTATAGGTCGAGTCTTCAGTTACACAATTTTACTTTTCTTTTTATCATCCAGGAATTCAATAGAAGTAGTTACCCTATGGATACTTTGTATCGCGATTATTCCAACTCTTGTCAGTGGAATTCAGTACTTGCTTTATAACATTGAAAAAGAGTGAGCGAGAAGGCGAAGGTTACGCATTTGAGCAGACGATAATGTAGGAGTCAAAGAATCCACAAATTCATTCACTGATTTCTGAGCAGCCTTATGAAGCTCTATATAATAGTCACCTCGACTTGCATGTGCAGGAGATAACTTTCTCTGACACTTACGGATGAAACGAGCTATAAACTCTTCTTTATTTCCTTTATATTCTGCCAAAACCAACATTTGAAATAAAACTTGTCGTATATTATCTGTCATATCTTTTTAGCCTTATAGTAAGACGACCAGATAATACCCAAGCAAGCATACGAATTACGTCAGGGGAAGGTAAGAAATGGGAAAGAAGTTAGGATTGTGTAGCAGGAGCTTAAGCAGGTTGACTTGCTTTTGGTCCAGTCAAACTAGCTAAAAGCACAGGTAAAAGCTTTAAGGTTACCAGTGCCTGTATTTGATCTATTGCATCCATATCTACGCCCTTGGAAGTTAATTCTTCTTGAAGTTTTCTTAACTTGTCAAGTTCTCCTCCTTTTACTGCGTCAATTGCAGTTTGTAACTCATCTGGTGTTATATTTGCTGTTAGGGCAACTGCATCATGAGGATTTCTTTCTTTCTTTGCTTTATCTAACTTCGCACGCATATCTTCCGTCATATCATACTTCCCCTTCGCTTCTTCTATTGCTACTGGATCTCCACTAAGTACTAACTCTGTTGCAAGCTCAGGTGAAATAGGATCTTTATATTGTACTCTCGCTTGTTCACGCATTTCAGCCGGTATCTTATCAATACCACCAATGTCTGCAACCAGCTTTTTCCACGCTTCTCTTGTTCCATTTTCACCTAATGCATCTTGTGATCTCAATCTGATTGCATTTTCACCAGCTACTTTTACAAGAGCATCAACAACCTGATCACTCATACCTGCTTCTTTGAGCGATTCTCGATACGCTGTTAGTGTTCAACT
>CAZRBN010000037.1:0-13870 GCA_964598355.1 uncultured Gammaproteobacteria bacterium | reverse complement strand
GTGCATCACAAAAGTATGCTTTAGAAATATATGAAAAGGGATCTGGAGGTAAATTTAAATCTGATAGATGTCGAAATCATGATCTTCACTAGTGATACCTTTTTTCATTGACAAAAACTGAAGTCCTCTTTTTATATACTACCAACTACGAGAAACTACTACTTAAGTCCTACAGTATAGAGATTGGGGAGGGTATCTGAATTTCCCAAATTTGTGAGTACTACAATTTGGCTTGCTGTTGGCCAGGGGAACACATAGCCGTCTAAGAAGGGTCCTGCATATACAATTGTATTATTTTGGCCGTCATATTCACGGATATTGACCCGTTTATCTACTACAACAATAAGGTGCTTAGAGTCTGGAAACCACATAACAGGTAGTTTGTCTATACCAGCTTGAGTATTTAGGCTATCTAAAATTTTGAAATTTTTATCTTCTTTGGTGTCATACACATAGACAGCTCCTTTTTGAAGAGTTCTTTCTTCAAGTGTTGAATCGGCACCGATAATAGCAGGTTTTATCATCTGTTGGAGGGTAGCAGCGGTTGATGCAGTATAGAGTATTTTTGTTTCATCTGGTGACCAAGCAAGGATTGAGAAATTATCCATGACAAATTTCTTTAAATCAGGCTTGAGCGTATTCAAACGAGATATTCCTTTATCATCAGTGAGTTTTTGCCAGGAATCAGTGACAGATGAGAGTGTTTCGGTGACATCTTTCGGAGTTTGATTAAAGGTTGTTGCATCAAGAAGATACGTGGTAGGCTTGGATGAAATAGTATTAGGAATGGTTGCTATGAGCTGTTGACCATCTGGTGACCAAGAGAGTGAAGCTACCCCAAAATTGACAGCAGTACCATCGGCAAGCTGTGTTGAAGCTGATTGAAGGGTAATAAGAGACCTGTTGGCCATATCAAGCACATAGATACCATTTTTTCGTGCGGATTGAGAAGCAACAATATAGGCAATCTTTGTCATGGATGGATCAATAACAGGACTCAGTACTCCTGTCGCTGTTATGCCTTCAAGTTTAGGAGTGGTTGGGAAAAGAAAAGCTTCAGCTTTACTGACTACTTCTTTTTCAATCTTTATCTTCTTTTCCCATGGGAAGTAGCCGTCTTTAAAAATTTTTACTTTATAATCGCCAGGTGCCAAATTAATCGTATTGTTGGTTGCTGTAGTTAGGTGGTCATTAATAAAAACCTGTGCTCCATCTGGTGTACTGGTTGCAACCAAAAGTCCTGTACCGTGAATAATGGAATGATTATTTCCCAAATCAATCCGGTAACCACTACCGTACAATACAGCAATAATTGTTCCAACAACCAAAAAGACAATAACTGCTAGTGATATAAGAAGTTGTTTTTTCATACGTGATGGTTGGTTGCTACTTACTTGAGAATTAACAGGAGCATTCTCTGTCATTGTGTTCTCGTTAGATTCCATAGGTATTGATATATTGCTTTATTGCTGAATTTTTATCCAAGGTCTGTTACTCATGCAATCTCCAACATAAGCAGATCTCATACTATTTTGCTTATTGGACTATTTGTATATATGCTTATTATAGTTGTTCCCATTACTACTTGCAACTTAAAAGTGGGGTCACTATAATCAATTTTATCCAGCCTACTTACTCAATTAATGTAGAAAGTGAGTAGTTTGATACAGTAAAAGTGAAAGTCTCAATAAGGTACCTTAACTTTTATATTTTAACTTTACACTTTTCATTTACTTCGTATGTTTAATAAAAGAGTAGGAATAGATCTTGGAACTGCTAATACGTTAGTGTATTTGGCGGGAGAGGGAATTGTTCTCAATGAACCAACAGTTGTTGCTGTAACTGCCGAAGAAAATAGGGTAGTGGCTGTTGGGAGAGAAGCAAAGGACATGCTTGGCCGGACTCCTGGAAATATAGTTGCTCAGCGTCCAATGAGAGACGGAGTAATTGCAGACTACACTATCACCGAGGCAATGCTTTCTTATTTTATCGACAAAGCCTGTGGTAAATCCCGCTTCTTCAAACCTGAAGTCATGATATGTATCCCCAGTGGCGTAACACAAGTAGAAAGACGTGCTGTTTTGGATGCAACTATGGCAGCAGGAGCGCGGGCAGCCTATCTTATTGAAGAACCATTGGCTGCAGCAATTGGGGCAAAAATCCCTATTGCTCAGGCTGCGGGCCATATGGTTGTGGATATTGGAGGAGGCTCAACTGAAGCTGCTGTTATTTCACTTGGCGGTGTTGTCGTGCATAATTCCGTGAGAGTTGGAGGAAATAAAATTGATGAAGCAATAGCCAATTACATAAAACACAAGTTTAATCTTCTTGTGGGTGAGCGAACATCTGAGGAAATTAAAATTACCATTGGAAATGCCTTTATAGAGGGTCCAAAGGGGACCGCGTCAAATGCAGCTGGTGCAAATGAGCCAAAGGATGTTCGTAAAATGGAAATCCGAGGGCGAGATAGCATAACAGGATTGCCTCGGACAGTTGAAGTCAATGAGATCCAAATAAATGAAGCAATTCAAAATCCACTTTTGGATATTGTGAATGGAGTGAAAAAAGTTTTGGAGGATACACCACCTGAACTTGCCAGTGATATTATAGATAAAGGTATTGTTATGTCAGGAGGCACCTCGCTTCTTCATAATTTAGATAAGCTGATGACTCATCTCACTGGTGTCCCATGCCATGTTGCTGAAGACGCCCTTCTTTGTGTGGTAAGAGGGACAGGAGTAGCTCTAGAAAATATAGAGCTATATAAGAGAAGCATCAGTAGGAAATAAAGAGTATAAGTCCTGTATTATTTAAAAAATTAATTGCAATCAGAATTTATATATTAAATTTCACAAAAACAGTCGATTTCATTAGGTACTATAACAGCAGAAAGATAAAACAAAAATAAATCTACATACTTTAGCTTCAATGCCTAAGAATAACCTTAATAAAATGAAAATAAAATCTACTCAAAACATCCAGAATAACAAAAATACCAAAAATATAAATATGTCTTCTAGTAAAAATACTCAATTGGTGAAAAAAGAAATTTTAGGCGTCAAGGTGACAAGTGCTAAAAAAGAAGATGTCCTGAAGTATATTATTGATTTTGTGGAAAATCTTTCAAAAAACTCCTATATTGTTACTCCCAACCCCGAAATGATAGTCTATGCAGCAAGCCACCCCAGCTTCGCATCTATCTTGAATGGAGCCGAGGTTGCTTTGTGCGATGGTGTGGGTCTCTTATGGGGAGCCCAAGCACTAGGGATACCTCTTATAGAGCGTTTTACTGGGGTAGAATTGGTTGAAAAGCTATGCGCAGAAGCATCAAATCGGCCTATCACAATAGGCTTTTTTGGAGCAAAGCCTGGGGTAGCAGAATTAACAGCAGAGTGCTTGATTCGTCGATACCCAAAGCTCAAAGTTGTGTATACAAGTGATACTTGGAATGAGAGAATATCTGATCGCAAGGAAGTAGTTAGTGGTGCGTATATGGTAGCTAATGAAAAGAAAAAAGACAAAAATCTAACTACAAACTACCAGTTCCCAACTACTTATGCCATCGACATTCTCTTCGTGGCTCTTGGCTTTCCTAAGCAAGAGGAGTGGATGGCCTCGCATATCAATAAAGTGCCAGTGCGGGTGATGGTTGGAGTAGGGGGAGCTTTTGACTATATAAGTGGGAGAATTCCTCGAGCCCCAGGCTTTATCCAGACAGTAGGACTAGAGTGGTTATATCGTTTAGTAAGGCAACCGTGGAGGTGGAAGCGCCAACTTGCTCTTCCTCAATTCCTTTGGATGGTTGTAACGGAAAAATTGAGACGTGCTGTCTCGTAATCTTTTGCTATACTCCGTCCATGATAGTACGAGAAAGAATCTTTGATGTACTTCACAGAGCACATCATCACGTCATTGTTGATGATACTGGATCGGTTATAACCGATCCTGTTGTTCTCTCGCGTGGGGATCGTTCACTTGATAATCAAGCTGTTATTTTAACTCAGATGACAGGAAGACAACATATAGTCCATAAGTTAGATCATAAAGAAAAGTTTGAAAAGACCGATGTAGATGGCGTTACCCATAGATATATGCACATGACGAGACCCCGGCATGCCGTAATCGAAATTATAAAGTAGAAGCCATATGTGGAGATTCGGATATTTGTTTATTTGAGTATTTGTATCTTTATCATCTCCCAGCCTCTGCTCCTTCAATTGCTTCCCGGACAAATTTCATTGCCCAACCGTATACATTCCGCTCTTCAAGGGTTTGTTCCATTTGTTGAGTAATTTTTATGCGCTCTGCTTTTGGCATGGTGAGTGCCTTATTTATGGCCTGAGCAACCTCTTCTATGTTGTATGGATTTACAATAAGGCTAGAGGTAAGGTCAATTGCTGAGCCTGCAAATTGCGACAAAATAAGCATACCAGGATTATCCGACATAGATGCTGCCACAATAAACTCCTTGGACACTAAATTCATTCCATCGTCAAGCGCTGTTACCAAGCCGACCTGGGCTTTCCTGTATAAATTAAGAATTTCAGCTCGAGAATACACACCAGACACTAAATGAATTGGTTTCCAATCATTTTTTTTGTATTTTTCATTTATTTCTTTGGCAAGGCCATATACTGTCTTTTTTAAGTCTTTATATGCTGGAATTTGCTCTCGAGAAGGTGAAAGCACTCCTAAATAGGAAACATCTCCAATATGTTCGGGATGTTCCTGAAAGAATCGATCAAGTGCTAGGAGGCGAAGTCGGAGTCCTTTCGTATAGTCAAGTCTATCAACTCCCAAAATTACCTTATTTTCTTTGAAAAAAGTATCAATATCTGAGTCTTGCTGTGCTTGAGGTTCGGCTTGAACGCCCAAGAGTGCCCGTACAATTGCAGTAAGGATCGTATCGTTTTGTTGTGGCTCAAGCGCAGTCTTGATAACATCTGTATCAATACCCATTGGCAGACTTTTTACTGTTGTAACATGATTTTTGTAATAGATTCTCCTTGTCTCCTGGTCGACTCGTGCTTCAAATTCCCGCTCTACTGTTTTGATAAAATTTTGTGCTTGATATCCACGGTGGAATGCAATGTAATCACATTGCAAAAGACTTTCCAAAATTTCTTTTTTCTGAGGAAGAATTCGAAAAACTTCCCATGTAGGCCAGGGGATATGCCAAAACATTCCCACAACTGTATCTTTTGGTCTATTTAAAAATGAAGGAACTAAGGCTAGCTGGTAGTCATTAATCCATACAATATTGGCACTTTTGAGTTGACTTTTAATAGCTTCTGCATATACTTTGTTAACACGTTTGTAACCTTCATACCAATGTGAATGAAACTCTGGTCGTTCCCAGGCAACATGGCACAAAGGCCACAAGGTTTGGTTGGAAAAACCGTAATAGTAGGAATCCAAGTCTTCAGGTGAGACTACAAGACGTCGTAAAAGGTATTCATCCGGAGTATTAGGATTTACCATAATTTCTTGCCTGTTATTTAATACTTCTTTATCTTCTTCTGTTTTGGCTCGGCCAATATAGATGGCATGAGCGGCACGGGAAATTGGTTCGAGAGCTACTCCAACTCCGCCTGCAGGGATAGATGAGGTAATTTTGTCTTTTTGTTTAGCATGAACAATGGGCTCGGCATCAGCAGCAATAATGAGCTGTTTGTCTAGCTTTCTAAAAAAGTCTTGTAGATCTAAAAAACTTGCCATAAAAATGATTGTTTATGAAACAATAATGTATATTGCGATATATTTTGAGATAATAAATTTATCCTAATATAATATCTTTTTTCTCCATATGGCCCTAGGATTGGTAAATTAACCTAATTATCCATCTGTTTTAAAATTAGGATTTCTTTAGGCAAATTAGGACTTAGAATTTAGCATATCTTTGCCGGCTTATCCTTATATCTTTCCCGGGTCTGTTGAAATTTAAGCATATATGTTTGCCAATGCTCAATAGTCGCCTTATATGCTATTTCGTATGATTCTATCATGTTACTTATAGAAAATCGCTCCTCAATAAATTCTCTAGATTTTTCTCTTTGTAAATTCTTGATGTGGAGTATTTTCTCGGCCATCTCATCAACATTCTCAACAAGAAATCCCGTTATGTTGTCTTGTATCACTTCATTTGCTGCTCCACGATTGAAAGCAATAACTGGAGTTCCAACTGCCTGTGCCTCTGCCATCACAAGCCCAAATGGTTCTTCCCATAAGATGGGGGAGAGAAGTGCTTGTGCTTTTCCAAGAAGTTTTGCTTTCTCTGGAAGTCCAACAGGTCCAAGATAGGTAACAGACTCATTATCAATAAGCGGTTGAATTTCATTTTCAAAATACTTTTGAGACTGTTCTACCCCTTCATCTACAACACCCGCAATTTTTATAGGAATACCTGCTTTTTTTGCAGCAAGAATTGCTTCTTTAGTCCCTTTATGAGGAATAATTTTCCCAAGCCAAAGGACATACATATCAGGTTTGGCAGAAAAAGGATACTGCTGTATGTTGAGACTGTTGTAGACTGTCTCAATAAAATTAAGTGGCATACCATGCTGCTGAGAAGTAGAAATGGAAGTAAAAGGTAAGTCCTTATATTTTAAAAGGAGCTGATATCTATCTGGCTGCTGCTTTTTATGAGGGAGTGCGAAATGAAGAGTTGTTAAAACAGGAGTTTTGGAAAATGACGCTAAAGGGAGTGTCATATAATCCTGATTTTTATTTAAATGAACATGCAAAATATCAAAGTCATTGCTTCGGTCAAAAGCTTGGGTGATATGGTAGAGATGATAGGATATGTCATTCCATCCAACATTCTTTTCCCGTAAGGGAAGAGTAACAGTTGGTGAAAGATGCGCTTTTGTTTGTGTTGTTTCAGGAGCAAAAAGAGTAACGTTGTGTCCTTTTTCAACAAGCCCATTAGCTAAGTTATAAATAACCTCTTCTGTTCCTCCATACATGAGTGGAGGAGTATTCATCCAAATTGTTCCAACAATGCCAATACGCATAGCAGTTCATAGTTATTAGTTAATCGTTCATAGTAGTTTCCTATGCACTGTGAACAATGGACTAATTACTCAATTGCCATTGTAATGATTGTACACCTTTCGCCTTGTAACAAAATTGTAGTAAGATTGTAATAAGCTACTATTATTACATGCCTAAATTGCTAAATTCTTTATCTATTACTAGGAGAGTAATACTGTAAGAATAGAACAATGTAAGGAATTTATGAGTGATTTTCAATTTATCAAAGATTTTTCTTGGAATAAGTGGGTTATTCAGGATCCCAAACGTTCCAGTCGTCCCAATCAATCAAAGAAAAGAATTGATTTTTGTCCCTTTTGTATCGGCAATGAGGATGGCGATCCTGAGTTATATCGGGTGGGAGGCAATCCGAAAGATAGTAACTGGGAAATACGGGTGGTGAAAAATAAATTTCCTTTTGCACCGGTTCATGAAATTATTATTCATAGCCCTGATCATCATAAAAATATTGATGAGTTGCCACTATTTCATGCAGAGCTTCTTTTTACCACTTATAGAAATAGAATTGCAGCGAATCAGAAAAAAGGACAAGTGTATATTTTTCATAATAGAGGGGAATTGGCAGGAGAAAGTCTCCCACATCCTCATTCTCAATTAGTAGTGATTCCAAAAGAAGTAACCTTGGATATCCGGCCATTAGTTAGTCCTGATGGTGAAGTCATTGAAACTAATTTTTTTACTATTTTTTGTCCCAATGTTAGTCAATGGCCGGACGAAGTATGGATTGCTCCAAAGAAAAAGAAAAGTCCATTTAGTGACACTTTTGAAGAGGAAATTATTGATATAGCATTTATCATGCAACGGTTGATTCAAATTATGTCTGTAAGGCATGGAGAAGCATTTCCTTTTAATTACTACATTGCACCAGGCAAAGAATGGTATGTGCGTCTTATCCCACGAAAAAAGCTCATTGGTGGATTTGAAGTTGGGACAGGCGTATGGGTAAATACACAGGATCCTAAAGAGACCTTTGCTTTTATCAAAGCTCATTTTGAAGATCCTGATGAAGAATTGATTCGCAAGGAGCATATGGCAGAATACAGACGGGGAGTATAATTCTGTAAATTTTCAATTTACAATGAGAAGTGAGGATTACAAAAACAGCTATGCTGTTTTTTGTTGTATCCCCAAAAGCCAGAGGACTGCTTCTTTTTTGTATCGTCTATCACCGCGGGAATTAATTCTAATTGCTGGAAGTTTGCCTCTTTTACCCCATCGTTTTATTGTGAGGGGAGAGACTCGTAAAATCTGTGCAACTTCTTTTACTGTCAAAAGGTCTGGGAGGGATTGAATTGATAATTGTGTTGTCATAATTTTTAATAAATCAATGTGATGATTACTGATGATTAACTGTACTTAATGTACTAAACTAGAACAGTTGTGTCAAGAGGTAATTCGTGTTTCTTGCGACTTTTAATCAGAAAAATGCATTACTCTAATGGAGAATAATGGGTGGGTCAGCACGCCATTCATATTCATGGTGAAAACTTCCCCACCTTTTCCCCCGAATTCCTCCTAATTGATTAATTTCTTCACCGTCTAGTCTTGCATGTTCTTCAACGTCAAAATAACCATATTTTTCTTTTACCTCTTCAATTGAAACAGCATGATTTGTCAGTACATGCATTCTTCGTGGATTACCATTACAATACCATCCAAGAAGAACATATTCGTCTGGATTTTTTTGTCTTTCTCTCACTCGTACTCCTTTGTTATATATCACTTCAAAAATAACCATATATTATAGAATTGGGCAAATATGTACCATAAAACCCAACTCCTAATAGGTCTTAAAAGAGGAGTAAAAAGGTTGTAAGAAAAAATTAACAAAAAGAAAAATCTATTGCTTATGGACTCATATAATATCCTTCCTATGAATCCTGCCTACTTATATAGTATCAACTATTTTTATGAGAATGTCATGACGACAAGTAGACAAAAATATGAGTGAGAAAAGATTCTATTAGGTAGTCAGCTTCTAGCTCCTAGTTACTAACTGGGAACAGAAAGCTAAAAACTAATAGCTAGAAGCTAGATAAGCTTGTAGTAAACTTTATCCTCGCGTTATCCACAAAAAGGGGACTCCTCAATCTATGTCTTATAGAAAAATGAAGAATTTAGATTCAAAAAACACAAAAAATCAGGTCTAAAGAATAAATCCTTAGACCTGATTGAAAAGTTTTAAACAGATTCTGATCTAGTCAGAATGACTGTTTGTTTTCTTACTTCAACTCAACGGTTCCGCCGGCTGCTGTAAGTTTTTCTTTTGCTGCGTTTGCTGTTTCTTTATTAACAGCTGTTAAGACTTCTTTTGGAGCTGAATCTGCTAAAGCTTTTGCTTCAGTTAATCCTAATGTTGGGACTAATTCGCGAATTGCTTTAATAACTCCGATTTTGTTTGCTCCTGCACTAGCGAGAACAACGTTAAATACGGTTTGTTCTTCTGCTGCTTCAGCTGGTGCTGCTGCTCCTGCTGCTGGTGCTGCTACTGCCATAGCTGCTGCACTAACACCAAATTCTTCTTCCAAAGCTTTGACTATTTCAGAAAGTTCTAAAACAGACATGTCTTTAATTGCTGTAATTAATTCATCTTTTGTTAATTTTGCCATCTTGTTCTCACCCCCTCTCTTAATTAGTTCATAGTTATTCGTTCGTGGTTCATGGTATTTTTCTATGAACTGTGAACCAATAACTAACTAACCTTGTGCTTTTTGCTTTTCAATCGCTGCGAGTGTCATTACAAATTTTTGTAAATTCCAAGAAAGTGCTCGGTGGAAGCCTTGAATTGGAGCTTTCATCATACCAAGCATTTGTGCAATCAAAACTTCTCGAGAGGGGAGGGTAGCAATCTTTAAAACATCCTTTTCTGAAAGAACTTGTCCTTCCATCCACCCGAATTTAATCTGAGGTTTTTCTGTATCTTTAACCATCTTGGATAATGCCTTAAGTGGTGCAACAACATCACCGTACATAAACATGGTACCTGTTGGTTTGATAAATTTATCATCCTGGCCTGCTGCTTTGTCACCAAGTGCTATTTTTAAGAGGGTATTTTTTGCAACAACGTATTCTGCGTCAGCTTTTTTAAGTTCTTTTTTGAATTCTTCAAGCTGTTTGTGGGTAAGTCCCGTGTAGTCAGTAAAGACCATTGTCTTTGCTTTGTTAACTTTTTCAGTCACTTCACCGACAATGCCTTCCTTTTTGACTCTATTTTGTGAAACTATATCTCTCATGGTTTAAAAATAAAAAAACACTCTCGAGGAGTGTTATCTTTCGCTTTTCAGCGATTTTTTATCTCTCCTCGGTAGGACTTAGTGTAGTGCCTACTGTCTTTGGATATTGGTATTATACCTAAAGGAGGAGGGTGTTGTCAAAGGCTAATTGCTATTATGTGGTTGGCCTGCTTTCTTTAATGAGATATAAGAAGTAGCCTAATGGTGTGAATTGTTTGCTTGCTGTATCACAGGCTCCACTCCACTGTCTTCTTTCAGTATTTCGTGCACTTAGTTCTCCAAAACCGGGTGCTGTATTTACTATCGAAGTTTCTACTTTACTTCCATTCATACCAAGTGTACGGAGGAGGCAAGGTTCATTTGTAGTTCTTCCTTGTTCATCGTATCTGCCATTACACTGGCGCCGTAGTGTACATATACCCGGGGTTGTTCTAGTGCTAGTGGTTTCTACTTCAATTCCACAATAACTCATGCACCGCAGTATATGGTATGGGTATAGGGAAGTCAACCAATGTATCAAAGCTCTGTTGAGAAATCTACTTTCGAATGTCTTTTTAATTACTCAGGGATTATTAGGGATGATTTATGAAGTAATCTTCTCTACGTCTTTCTCCATTACAGCCATTTTGGTTGTCTTTCAAAATGCGATTGAGGTCATCTAGCGCATGTGGTCCAGCAAGTGCCAATGCTGGTACTCGTCTTCCATTTCCACCAAAAGGACAGCCTCTTTCACATCTGTATGTTCTTCCTACCCAGTTTCCTCTTTGCTGCTTTTCACCTGGTTTATAGGTATAGGGTTCGGTGCTGCCTTTTATATGTGGATCGCCAGTAGGTTTCAGGTTACATCTGTTTGTTTCTTCTGCTGTCATAGAAGGGAGTATAACAAAAATTAACCTTGCTCACAAGATAGGTAGGAGAACATTCTATTCTGAATGGGTATAGTAAAAAGACATTAATTGTTAGCTATCTTCAGATCAATGCAAACTTTTCGGTATAGCTCTTTGCCGTTTTCGATTGTTTGTTGTATATGTGGTCTAGCTTCAGAATGAGAAGGAGCATCCTTTTCTCCTACGGGCATTGGCATAACACCTATATCAACACGGGGAAGCCTTCGGGCATTTTTGAGAGGGCAGACTTCTTGTCCACATCTGTAACGAATTTGAAATGATCCATCTTGAGAATAATTATATATTGCCTTTACTCCAGTGCATTGAGGAGAACCAGGAAGAAATTCAGGAATGTTACTACCATATCTGAAGTTGAGTATAAATATTCTGATTTTCAAATGCAATAGCCGTAGATAAGGGTTTACAAACAATTTTTTGAACATATGTCTATCAGATTTGCAGGTCGATTTCCTATAAGATAAAAATATTTCTTCGGTAATTGCTAGCTATGGGACTTAAAATGACACTTATTACTCTTTTCTTACGGTTTTCCTGTGGAAGGGTAGTGTGCTATTGGTATACATCATAGCAAGTGAATAACCTATATATTATTACCTAAGCCTTACTTTAATTTAGCAAAAAGTATATATGGTAGTAGTTTAATGAGCCTATGTTACAAAGAAATAGCGAGTACATATATAGAGAGAAACAAGATGAGGATATGCCTCTCGAAGGGAAGAAAACTTGCATGGCTGAGGCCTATAAAGAAAAGATATACAATGTCTCTGAAGTGATTGAAGTAGAAACAAAGATCCTGAATTAACTTTTATTAATCTTCCGATTTATCCACCCCCGCGCGTTCCTGAACGTTCTTTTTAGCATTCGTATAATTGTTAATAGAGATGCAAGTACTTCTGAAAAAAGGCATTATTGTTCGAAACCTTCGATAAACTTAGGGTGAGTGGAGTCGAGAACTTGTTCTAACGAGAGAAGAAGGTTATCTGCCTATATTGAGTTTGACGGAAGGGGACATGGTGGATTTTACAACAACAGACTTCATATTTGCTGTTTTGACTGCGCCCAGTGCTGCTGCAATGTTTTCTGCTAATTTCTCAGGTCCAAAAGAAAGCTTACCGACAGCTAAGTGAATAATTGGCGTTTTTGCTTCTGTTTTGTAATTCATTTGACCGCCTGCATATTGTGCTGCAACTTCTTCAGGCTTTGCAGTCACTGTACCATTTTTTGGATTTGGCATAAGGCCTCGAGGTCCAAGGACACGTGCAACTTTTGCAAGCTTAGGCATTGCATCTGGTGTTGCAATAAGAATATCAAAATTCAATTTTCCAGCTTCGATTTCTTTCAATAAGTCTTCTGCTGCTTTTGGATCTTTTGCTGGTTGAAGGATTGCAACTCTGGTTTGCTTGCCTGTACCGTGGGGGAGAGTAACATGGCCAGTAACTCCTGTAGTCATAGTATTAATATGCAGCTCAACTGTTTCGTCAAACTTTGCTAAATGAGTTTTTTCAACGAGCTCAAGTGCTTCTTTAACAGAATATTGTTTGTTTCGTTCAATAATCTTTGCACTGGAAAGGTATTTTGCAGAACGTGCTGCTTTTTTGCCTTTTACTGATCGAAGTGCTGTCTTTTCAGCGTAGGAAGATTTTTTCTTTGGTTCTGCAGCAACCGCTTCATTTGTATCAGATTGCTTTGTTTCACTCGCAATAACGTTTGGAGTTGGTTTATTCTGTTCTGCAGAATCTTCGCCTGTATCAGTTGATTCTTCACGCTCTTTCTTTGCAGCTTGACCTGCGGCTTTTGCAGCCTCAATCTTTGCAAGACGTCGTGCTTCTGCTTCTTGTTTTTCTTTTAATTCGGCTTCTTGATCGCCGAGTGTTTTTGCTCGTACTTTTCCCATATTACTTAACTTCAACCCCCATACTTCGGGCGACTCCTTGGACAATTTTAACAGCTTGGTCAACATTGTCTGTATTCAAATCTTCTAACTTATCTGAAGCTATTTTCTTTGCCTGATCCATTGTGATAGATCCTGCAACTTCTTTTCCTGGCTTTCCAGAGCCACCTTTACCTAAGACTTTTTTAATCATTTCAGAGATAGGTGGTTGCTTTGTGATAAAAGAGAAAGTTCGATCTTCATACACAGTAATAACTGTTGGAAGAATGTTACCTTTTTTATCTGCTGTTTTATCATTGAAAGCCTTCACGAATTCCATAATAGGAAGTCCGTGCTGACCCAAAGCTGGACCAACAGGTGGTGCTGGTGTAGCAGACCCTGCTGGAATATTTAATTTAATGAGTGTCTTAATCTTTTTTGCCATAGGTTAATTTCCTTTTTAACTTTGTCTTGTTCTACTTCCTGAACGAGTCAGTCTTCAGACTCTGACTTTGGATCATATATTCCTGCTCGTGCTCGTGCATCTCGTTCTCTCTTTTTTTGTACCTGACCAGTATTTATTGCAATTTCCCTATTTTCCCTCATCCTTGCTCTTCTTCTCTGAGAAGGTGATCTCAATTCAGGAAAAGGATCTTCGCCATGCTCTCTAATAAATGGCATAAACTTTATATCTTAGAAACTTGCAAGAAATCTAATTCAACGGGTGTCTCTCGACCAAAGATGGAAACAAGAACTCGCAATTTACCTTTGGTTTCATCGATACTCTCAATTGTTCCAAGGAAGTC
>CAZRBN010000036.1:13712-14180 GCA_964598355.1 uncultured Gammaproteobacteria bacterium | reverse complement strand
CGGAAAATTCTCCCTCGCGTTTTTCTCCATGCAGCAGCAATCACATTCATTCATCCATCAACAAAAAAGGAAATGCATTTTGAAGCCCCACTAACAGAGGAGTTAGAAGAGGTTCTGCACCATCTCACTACTGCTTAGGTTTATCCTGAAGGTTACGATTGAGGTTTCCTTATAATAGTGAATAAGAGTATTACAACCCTAATCTTTTTTGTAATCTTTTCCCATTCGGTCTTATGTTCTTTTTTTTTCTTTCTGCACGAGCATCTGGACGGCGTGTATGTGTCCAATGTTTTGTGGCTTCCAACCTTTTTCGTTCAGACTCCAAACGGACATGTTGCTCATATTGAGGCCCAATTCCATCTGCCCATGTAGGATCTTGCGCATCTTTATATCGTAGCTTATGAATCTTGATTTGAGCATCCTCGGGTAATGTTTGTAAATTTCTTGGTAAGTTAGGTACGAGGTATG
>CAZRBN010000036.1:8002-13702 GCA_964598355.1 uncultured Gammaproteobacteria bacterium | reverse complement strand
TTTTCCTCTCATCGACAATTGCGTATTGACTGTGGTTTTCTTGTTTTCCTTTTTAACTGCAACCCATCTTGTAAATCTTTTTTTCCAGCCAAACTTTCTTTGTACTTCTTCTCCATTAAAATCATCTATTCTGCCATGGGTTATTGCCCATTTTATTGCTTCCAGTTTTTTTCTATCGCCTTCTGCATAGTCAATAGGACCTATACTTTTTCCTCTGGGGTCTTTACTAACTTCTAAATACAAATTATATAATTTTTCTATCTGTTCAGCAGGGAGCGATTGTAAAGGATTGGACAAAGCTGGTACGCCTTGTGAGCTAGCCCATTTTTCTAGATCTTTACGTTTTTCTTCTTCTGGATTAAATCTACTCATGGTTCATTTCAAGAATTCTTTTGTGTGTTTTTTGCAACTTCAGCACGTGTTTTCGCACCCCAATGACTGGCCAGGCGATTGGAGAGTCGGACAAAGTCTCGCTTAGCTCTTTGAGATGGATCGATTCTCTCTTTCCATGTGTGCCATCCTCGTCTACTCATCTCTCCTTGACTATCTGTTTCACGTAGGTCTCCCCGAGCAGCTCGTTCTTTTTCATGAAAAAGTCTTCTGCTTGTCCTGTCAGGATTTCCCTCAGGACCTGTTGCGCCGAGAGCAAGTATTCTTGCTCTTCTTGTTGCCTCATCTCTCTGTGGTATATTTCTTTCTCCAACAGGTGTCCGATCCATTGCTTGGAGTGTTGTTGTTTGCTGTTGCCACTGAGATTTTCCGCGTACTAAGTTTTCAGGATAATCACCATAGGTTATTGTGGGATCTTCAGATACTCGCATATACAGAGTAGCCAACCTCTCTCGCTCTGCTTGAGACGTCTGTTTCCACAAATCTTCAGACATTTGGTCAATAATCAAAGCTTTTGGATCAAATTGTTCGTTTGCCATATTTTTCAAAAAAAATCTCCCTAGGGTAGGGAGACATCATTGTCTATTTGTATATGCAAAACACTCCCTACAAAAAGAGAGATGTTCGCTTTTGGAAATTTAGTATATATGCCATATCAGCAATGAGCATAACAACTATCTGGATAAAAAGTCAAGTAAGAAGAATAGCCTCTGAGACCTCCTTGCCATATTTTTTCACGTAGGGTAGTATATAATATATCCGTGAAGGGGGTGAGAATATGGCTGGATTTGGAGGATTCAACGAAAAGAAAAAGAAAAAACAAAAGCAGGGTGCAAACAAAAATCAATCAATGTTTTCAAATGCACCTGTATTTGTCGCACCTACTGTGATTAAAAAAGGAAAGAAAGAAGAATAGGGAAACGTAGGGGGTAAAGGCCTTTTAGAGAACTATCTTCTCCAAAGTGACATGTAAAGGGTGAAGAAAAGAAACAAATATTCAAAATGCTTAGAGCTAAGTGGGAATTCTGCCTATGAGAAGTCGAAATCGTTCTGTTACCTTTGGAGAAAAAAGCCTTTCTATTGCACTTTTTTTTATCCTCCTTGTTGCTTTGCTTGTTGGACTCAGTATTGCTCTAAAAATATTTCTGTTGTTTAAAGCAGCAAAGTTTGATGGGGAGCATCAATTTATTCTTGAATTACATACTCCTTCTCAAAAACAACTTCTTTCTTTTTCTCCAGATACCAATACAATCTCAGTCCTATCATTGAAAGACACTCCACCAATGTCTTTCGGGAAATTTTTGGGAATTCCTGAAGATGGGGTAGTCACTCTTTCCGAGCCGTCAGATTCGATGTATGTATTAGCTCAAAACCTGCTTTTCCATCCTCCGTCTCATCTCCCGTTAAACGTTATAGATAGACTACGATTATTTTTATTCGTTAATAATCTCAAACCAACGAATATCTCTGAGAGTACGTGGGCAAAAGAGGAGCAGGATGATAAGAAATTATCTCAACTTTTTACAGATCATACCGCCTATACAGAAAACCTAAGCATTTCTCTTATTAATGCAAGTGGAGTATCGGGTTTGGGTAATAAAGCAGCGCAGGAGCTTTCCCATATTGGACTCAATGTTATCTCTGTAACTTCTTCACAAGACTCTAAGGAAAAAAGCAATATTGTCTATTCCGGAAAAGAGGGGTATACTACCAAACGTTTGATGCACATTCTTAAGATAGAAGCATTTCCATCACCATCAGCAATGGTATCAGATATAACAGTTACTCTTGGAAAAGACGCAGCAAACATATTTTAAGCTTGTATGGAATTTTTCTTAATTATTGTTGGCATTGCAGTACTTTCTATTGTCTGGGCATATTTTTCACTCAAACAAGAGATGAAAAAACCAGGTGAAGAAAAGAAAGTAAAAGAGGATTTGGCAAAGGGGCGGGTTATTTTTTATTCCTCATCAGAATCTGAAGAGTCAACTTCTTGAGCTTTTTTCATTGTTCCTTTGGAAATCGCTAAATGTGTTTTGTCTCCAAAAAGGAAAGACGGTTGGTTTTTAAAGTGAGCTGCCCGTTTGGTTTCTTTCACAAAAACACTTACTCCAGCATCATTGGAAGACTTTACATACGCTTCGTACTCATTACCTCCGTCAATAAATTTGATCAGTCGTTGTCCTAAATCATCAGGCAAAACGCCAATATATTCTTTTTTTTCATCTTGGACAAAAATTTTCATTCGTTTTTTGCATAGACTTACCGTTTGGCCAATCTGCAAATTTCTGATAACTGTTGTTGGTGCAGTATTGAGGAGTGAAACAATTTTGGTTTTTCCTGATTCCTCTAAAAACATGTTGCTTACTAAATGCGAGGGAATACCTGCACTGTGGTTGCCGGGAGTATTTAGTCTTTTGAGTCCGCGTTGTGCAATAGGGTTAAGTGAATCAATAGAGAGGACTTTTTCGTATGTTTCTTTCGCTTCTTTAATTTTTCCAAGAGCAGTAAGTGCAAAAGCAAGACGATTGAGTGTTTCAGTATCTTTTGGGTTTTCTTTGAGGAGCTCTTCATTTAACTGAATAGCTCTTGCCCAGTCTCCTGTGAGGGCAATTTGAATGGCTTGGTTTTTAAGAAGATTCATGAGAGCAGAATGGTATTCTAATTGCAAAATTGTAACGCCCTTTGTTGCAAAAGTCAAGGCACTAGAGGTATAATGGATTGTCAGTTATCAGCTTCTATGTTTCAATTTTAACAAGGAGCTAGCAATGAGGAGCTATCTATGAGTGGACATTCAAAATGGGCAACAATTAAACGACAAAAAGGTGCGAACGATGCAAAACGGGGAGTACTCTTTACCAAACTTTCTAAAGCAATTTCTATTGCCGTACAACAAGGTGGGGGGATTGGTGATCCAGGACAGAATTTCAAACTTCGACTTGCTGTTGATGCAGCTCGTGCAGGCAATATGCCAAAAGAAAATATAGAGCGGGCTATTGAGCGGGCAATGGGGAAGAATGGGGTAGCAATGGAGGAAGTAGTGTATGAAGGTTTTGCTCCTGGTGGCGTTGGCATTATTGTTGAGGCAGCAACAGACAATAAAAATCGTACAACTTCAGAAGTTTCAAATATTTTCAATAAAAATGGCGGGAACATGGGTCAACCTGGTTCAGTAAGCTATCAATTTAAACAAATGGGACAAATTATTGTTGAAAAAAATGGCAAGAGTATTGATGATATTTTTCTTGAAGCAGCAGATGCTGGAGCAGAGGATGTAGAAGATGCTGATACCGAAATCTTTGTATATACCAACCCTTCTGAGTTGGCAAAGGTACGAGACGCCTTAACGCAAAAGGGACTGACTGTCAAAGAAATGGAACTTACTTGGAAACCAACTATTACCGTTGATTTGGATGATGAAGCAGCAGAAAAAGTGATGAATATGCTTGAAAGACTTGAAGATTTGGACGATGTGCAAAAAACTTATTCTAACCTTGGTTAGTATTTCTATCTCATATTATTATCATGGCTAATTTTTTTATCAAGCTACTTCCTCCGCATTTACAACAACTCACAAAGAAATCTCCTGCAAAAAAGAAAGAAGAAGCATCCCCATTTTTTATGTTTAGTAAACGTCAAAAGTTTGTGTTGGCTGTGTTTGTATTATCTTTAGGGCTTTTTACTTCAGAATATCTGTTTAGTGGGTATGGAGTAGCTGTTGCAGGACTTTTGGCATTGCTGACAGATCTCTTTTTACTTGGAGCACTCTATGAGGATTTACAGGAAAACTTTTCCATCCATCCATTTGTCTTACCATTTTTATGCAGTTTGGCATTTGGTTTATTTTATTTTCTTACACCATCCCGTCTTTTGAGTAGGGTAGTGTTGACTTCATTGTACGCAGTAGGATTGTATTCTGTTTTCCTCTCAGAAAATATTTTTGTCGTTGCGTCTATCCGAACCATTGCTCTGCTTAATAGTGCTAGGATTGTGACCTTTGTTATTACGCTTATCGCATACTTTTTCCTAAGTAATACTATTTTTTCATTTAGACTGTCATTCTTCCCGACAATTTTGTTATTTGGACTCTTTACCTTTCTTTTTACGCTGCATTCTGTTTGGACGTATACCTTGGAGCGGGGAATGGGAAAGGACTTTTTCTGGAATGGAGTAATCACGTTATGTCTTACTGAAATGGCAGCTATTCTCTGGTTTTGGCCAACACCACCAACTGTTTTTGCGCTTTTTATGACAGCTATCTTTTACATTCTCACCGGTCTTGTCCATGTGTGGTTGGATAAACGTCTTTTTAGGAATGTTGTTGCAGAATACGTGTGGGTTGCAATTGTGGCTTTATTTATCCTTATTTGGTTTTCCTCCTGGCAATAGAAAAGAGAGTTATACTTTTCTTGCCAATGCTAAAATCCATTCCACTTCAGGCCTTCCATGAGGACTTCGGTCAGTTTCTCTAAACTGTTCCATCGATACCAATGTAAATCCTGTATTTTCTAATAATGTTTGTAACTCTTCTTTTGTAAAATATTGAAAAAATCTATCATGATTGGAAAGAGTATCAGATACAACAGCAGTTTTCTCAGTTCCAGTTTGTGACTTCACAAATACATGAAGAATACCTTGTTTTTTTATTACTCGGGAAAACTCAGATAATGCTTGTTTTACATCTTCTACAGTTTCTAAATGGAGTAGAGATGCATGAGCCCAAATTCCATCAAAAGAATTTGATGCAAAAGGAAGTTCACGAAGATCTCCTTTGACAAACGTAAGGCGAGGATATGCTTTCTTTGCTTCTTCTAGAAGACCTTGAGATAAGTCTGTGCCAATCACCTGTAAGCCTTTTTGTGAGAGCAAGTCGGTATCTCTCCCTGCGCCACATCCAGCATCGAGGACTTTTGCGTTGGTGTGTAATTTTGCTACAAATTGGTCTATTTGTTCAGGGTGCGCGAGAGATACTGTTGCTTGTGCATAGATATGAGCATTTTTGTCGTACCAGGTAATAGTATCTTGAAGGCCTTGCACTTTCATACATTCATTTTACCAGATATAACGTAAAATTTTTGTGTTTTCTGAAGCTAATTAGCTTCGATTTATTGCGAAAATTTTCTTAAGACCTGACTAGGGAAGAGGAGAGGGGGTATATGGGAGGGAATTAAGAACAAATGATATAGTTTGATATGTAGTAAATAAAATTATAGGACATAAAATTATAAGGTATCATTAGATAATTATAAGTCTAAAATGTGGATAAATATTGCTATTTTCACAGACTTTTGGGCTTACTTTTCACGACAT
>CAZRBN010000036.1:0-7902 GCA_964598355.1 uncultured Gammaproteobacteria bacterium | reverse complement strand
TAGGGAGGCTCTTTGAGCCTGAGGGATTACTTCTTATACATATATTCTCAACAAGGCATGTATTTGTTGATGAATATACGAGGTATCGATCCCTAGAGAGTAGTCCTCTCTGCTGCCAGTAACTACGTAAATGAATGCAATGGACTTGCATCAGTGTGTACGAAAAAAATAGTCTTTTCATCCCTAGGGAGGCTAAAGTGATAACGTCGCACAATAATACTTTTACGACGCCACTGAGGCTGAGACTCTGGGGAGGAGGCCTTTTTCCTGTGAGTTTCTTTTTTGAAATTAAGCAGTTATTTCCATTCTGCTTTTTTCTCAAGGATCAATTGCCTTACCTATTAAAGGGTGTCTCAAAAATCCTCCTGTCCCCTACTACAGGACTTAAACTTTTCCCGAAGTCTGAAGGTATATAGAATGAAAAGTTATTTTTATATTAGTAAGTAGTCGTTTTGATTAAAAAAATGCGTCCTAGGTCATTCTAGAGCCCTTTTTGTGAGGCCTATTAGGTTCTCCTATGAGGTTGTATAAATGCTCCTGATTGACCAAGGAAGTCGTGCCTAGTGCCTGAGCGTCGATTATATTCGATTCGTGTTACTCCTGCTGTTTTATCATCAAACGCAGTAATAGTAACTTGTGCACAGAGAACAATTTCTGGATTACCTGGCAATTTTCTTAAGTCTCGAGATAATTCCACAGTAAAATTATCACCGTCATCCATATCTAGTCGCTGATATGCTGAACCTTCAGGCAAAGAAGCAACTGTTGCAGCAACCTTTGGCGTTATTACATCATAAAGAGCTTTTTGGAGTGAAGGTCTTCTTACTGCATAGGCTTTTGCATCCTGTTCTGATGGATGCATTGGTTGGAAGTCTATTCCCACAAGGGTTTTTTCTAGCAAGACAGAAGCATTAAAGCCTAGAAATTGTAGAAGGCCGTCTGTAATATTACTTGTTGTTTGTTGTTGTTCAGCTCGTCTTTTTGCTAACTCATCCAATTCTGTCATAAGTTAGAGGGATTATATGTCTTTTACTATTTTTCTGCAACTTTTAATGACTAAATGGTAAGGTCTGGGGATAAAAATGCGTCCTAGACGATTCTAGGGGCTTTGAGGCTAAATTCTGCAAAATTTGTGCGTAGCGATAGAAAATTGCATTGGTCCACCCAAATCCCAACTGTGTTGGGTACCAATATGTCGGTGGCATTTCTCCAGAAAGTCCATCAAGCTTTTCAAGAAGTCCTTGATACTTTTCAAAAGCATTGATATGAGCATTGAGTGACTTTAGCATAATCCTTTTGGCATCTTCGATATATCCGTATTTCAAAAGACCAATAACCGTCATGTATTCAAGTGGTGGCCAGATGTTGGGATAGTCCCATTGCTTTGTTTTGACGATGGATTCCATGGTGCGTTGAAATGGTTTCGGGAATATGGATAGGTCAAGAATAGGTGGAAGGGATTCATTGGTGGTAATAAAAAGGCCGTATGCAGATTCAAAGTATGGGAGCTTTTGTACCATTTTTTGTGCTTGCTCAGGTGTTGCAATGCCAGCCCACATTGGGACAAATCCTGCTAAGGATTCAAATTCTGATTGCTCTTTATTGACATAATCAAAGTCATAAAAAAAGCCTTTGGCTTCATTCCAGAAGAGCTGCATTCTTTTCTTTCGAGATTCTGCGACGCGAAGCCAGTGATCTTCTTCCTGCTTATTACCTAAAATTTGTGCAGCTTGCGCAAAATCTGTTTCGTATTTATATAAAAATGCATTTAAATCTACTGCTAAGAATTCATTACAACGATTATAGAATCTGCTGGTCATATCCCAACCGGATTCTTGCTCAGATGGCTGCGGATAGCCAATGTCTCGATTTCCATATCTATTGAGCTGATATTCTACAACTAAATGGTTATAGTCACTTGGACTAACGCTGACTGGACTTAGCCATACCTCAGTATATTCTTGTTGGGCAACTTCTATGTGGCTGCGTAGCCATCGTTTTTTTCCATGGAGTAGAAGCCGTATTTTATTTGTTAGTCTTGTTTCTCTTTCGAGGACTGAGTAGGCATCTAGGATCATTGACGAAAGAAATGGAGGCTGAGATCGTCCAAGACTCTCAGGGTGTGAAAAATTTGGAATAATATGGTGACGTCTGAAGAGGTACATAAAATTCTCGACCATTGACGGAATGACCCATTCGCGGGGAGTTTCAAGAAGACCACGAAAAATGAAATACGTATCCCAGTAAAATATATATCGGTACTTGCTATCATTTGGTACAACAGCTGGGTATGGGACTTCAATAATATCTTTTTCGTCATTACCAGTCTTTCCGATAAGCATAAGGACACTGTCGACAACTTGCTTTCTCACTTTGTGTCTTTTTGGCATTAATATTATCCGTTTCCAATACGAATCTATATATTCGAGTGTTGTTTGGAGTTTTTGCGGGTCAATCTGAAGGTCTTGCATGTGTATAGCTTGCCAGTACTCCCCTTTTTTGTCAATACTTCCCTGCTCTTTTAGACCTATAGCTTTACAATAGTTATTGTTGATGATAAGATTTTGTCTATGAGTAGACCAGAACAACTAAGAGTACCACTTGAGCGGGAAGTACAACCTCCAGTTTCAGGAGATCTTAAATCACCAGTCAAACCTGAAAATCCATTAGTTACTCGGGGGGGTTACCATCCGTTGAGTCTCGAAGAAGAGGACCAGTTCAAAAAGTTGTACAATTTGAAGGTTAGCCTTTTATTGGCAACTTACAATGAGTATCAATTCGAATTTTTTTGGGAGGGCCATCTCTAAAGACAACTATCTTTGCTCGTCCAGTATCAGAGTCTACACCATTACATTGAATGAATGCTCGTGCATTTCTATCATCTAATCCATCCAATCCATCTGGTTGTGGTGCATTGTTAAGGTTTGCAGGACAGCTAGCACAACTAGATACAGCATCTGGTATATCAGTTGCTCTGACGGTCAGTTCATACACTACTCTTCTCTCAGGACCGTTAGTTGGCATGGGTTTTATAACCTCTCTTTGGTTATATGTGGGGAATTCAGTCATAAATATGGGAGAATTATATCTGGGAGATTTATGTAAGTCAATATCAATATAACGAATATGTTATTTCCCTGCAAAGAAGGTGTTGCCGAGAGGGAGAAGAATTTTCCCGATAATGCCTGTTCCATGGGCCAAATAGGTGCCAATTGTTTGCCAATAGAGATTCCAAAGTCCTCTTTTTATCCATATTGAAGGGCTTGTACTTCTTTGTACCTTTTTTTCAAAAAGTTTCCATTCATCAAAAAGATTATCATACTGGTTATGAGTTTGTGTCTGGAAGTCCTTTACGAAGGTTGCAAATGCACTTTTTTCTCCCCAGATTTTCTCTATGTCTTTGGGTTTTTTGGAAAAGCCACGTATTGCATAGCGGAGTTGAATTGCTTGAGGCAGTAATGACTGAATGGATTCGTTAGTTTCTATAAAAACATACGTCCAGACTGCGAGTGAAGCTTCTTTGACTGATTGTCTTATTGTCCCAAGCCGAAACAGGAAATGATCAGAATGGGTTGGATATTGCTCAACTGATGAGACAAATTGAAAAATTTGATTGGGGTTACCCCAGGTAGGATGGTAAAAAATAGGCTCGAGCGAAATTGCTGGAAAATTCTGCGAAGCAGAACGAAGTAGTTGTAATTCTCTAGTCATTTTTTCAAAGTTTGTTCTTGTTTCTCGAGTAAAAGGATTCTTCTTGGAAGATATGGCAATGGCATCAATATCGATTGTTGTTGTCGGGTCTTCTTCCCTTGTCACTCCCGGATTTTTTGTATTAGAAAGATATATTACTTTACCTTTTGCATCTATTCTTTGTATTTTTACCCCTTTTGATATAAGACGGACAATTCCTCCTCCGACAATGGCTATAGTAAAGCCATATCTCTCCCCTATCTCCTGGACTTGTATAATTGCCTGTCGAAGTGTCATACCTGCATTGTACATGATTTGTCTTTATTTAAAAATTGACAATTGGTATTGTGTCTTTTAGAATGCTTACTTATGGTAAAAGAAGTATGCAAATACATGGAAGTTGTTGATAACCAGGTTGTTTGTGGGTATAAAGGCCGTAGAGACAGAACAAGAATAAATCCCTTGAAACAAAATATATTGGAAGTCCCTACCTATCCTTATACACCAATCAGAGGATGTACAGCAGAAACTCCAGCACAGCAGACAAGATGCCTGCTGCATCTTGTTACATACGATCCTGATGCTTAGCTTCTTGACAAAAAGTCTTCCCGCGTCGCAGAATAGATATGCTATCTGTTCGTGTTGGCTTTCTTTTACAATGTTTACACGTCGCAAAAGAAATCTAGCTACTTTGATTCAAATTATGTCTGATTCTGTCCATCAACTTCCTGAAGAGCAAGTACATCTTGAGCAGCCTTCCTCAGAAAATAACATCTCCCCTGCTCTTTTTGCCAAGATCAATGATTTTTTAGATTACTTGTCTATTGAGAGAAATTGTAGCAAGCTCACTATTCGTGATTACCGGCATTATCTTGAATCTTTTGGTGAATGGTATAGCACGACTCAGCCTCATCGCAGTATTGAGGACCTGGATTTGGCAACAGTACGACGTTTTAGAGTTTTCTTGGCTGCTCAAGTAGATGCCCATGGGATGACAAAAAAGAAAGTTACTCAGAATTATTACGTCATTGCACTGCGCTCCTTCTTAAAATTCCTTATAAAAAATGATGTAAAGACCTTAGAGCCAACGAAAATTGATTTACCGAAGACAGAATCACGAAGTTTAAAATTTTTAGAAAGAGAACAAATCGATAGGCTGGTAACTTCTGTTGATACCTCCAAAGAAGAAGGGATACGAGATAGAGCAATTCTTGAGCTGCTCTTCTCCACGGGTCTTCGTGTATCTGAACTGTGTAAACTCAATCATCAGCAAGTAAATTTAGAAAGACGTGAATTTGGTGTAATTGGGAAAGGTGGACGGGCTCGGGTTGTCTTTATTTCCGATCGTGCAGCTGAATGGATAGAACGATATATGGCCGAGCGTAGAGACCCATACAAACCGCTTTTTATTCGGTATTCTGGTCCTATTAGTGATGAAAATGGTGGAGAAAAAATGCGACTTACTCCCCGCTCTATTGAGAGAATGGTCAAAAAATATGTCAAAATAGCCAGAATTCCTGTTGATGCAACTGTACATACCATGAGACATTCTTTTGCTACAGATTTATTGACTAACGGCGCAGATTTGCGGTCTGTCCAGGAAATGCTTGGGCATAAAAATATTGCGACTACCCAAATTTACACGCATATTACGAATAAGCAGCTTCGGGATGTGCATAAGAATTTCCATAGTGGAAATAAGGATGGTAAATAAACAAATATTCAAATGAGCATACCCTCTCAAATATCTATAGGCTATTTTTTTATCACTTCTAAGTATCAGATATGAATCTGTTATTTGTTTGATTATGATATCAATATGTTATTACGATGGTTGAATTTTAATAATATCTTTTAGTATAATATAGGGCAGTATGAATACTACTGAACAAGGGATGTTCCAATATCCTCAACAAAGTCCAATTCAAAGACAAGTAGATGTTCCATATCCTCGAGTGCGGATAGCGCCTATACCAGATAATGCTGTAGGATTACATATGCGAGAGAAAGCACAGGTTTTTGATACGGCATCGCGTTTTCTTGAAACAATAGCAGGTATTGCCGGATATTATGCCTCTGAAAGTATCTTAAAAAATAAACCTGACCTTTACCTACAAACATCTTTTGCACCGATAAGGAGTATGTTAGATGGGCTTAACTATTTAGCAGAGTTAGCAGAAATACGATTTCAAGGTCATCCAGGAGGCCTTTTAGGTGTTATGACAACTTACAAGAGGATGTTAAGGCACTAAACCCTTCTGATGGAAAGCCTCAAATGATGCCAGATATCATAGGTCGAGTTGCCAGGGTGACTGATACAAATTTGGTAACAAGCAGTTATGCTTCTCTAAATCCAGATCAAGAGGCTTTACTAAGAGCTGGAGAGCCTAAGAAATTTGGGATGCCTCCTAAAATAGCAGATGAAATAATGGCCTTTTTGTCTCCTGACCAACCTATGAACCAAGCTTTTCTCATAAATCCAACGCTTATTGAAAATAGAGAGCTACGAGAAAGGCTTTTTGATAAATTACAACAATATGTTGTAGCTTCTTTAGAACGGCGAATGTTAATGACTAGGCACTATTTTGAAGATGAGCTAGGTGTCAAATCAACAAAACTGCGAGATAAGCCAATTGAATTGTCAGTTGAGCATCATGGAGAGTCTTTAGGCCAATTAGTAACCAAGTTAGATGAATTTTCACATGAATTAAAAACTCCGGTAACTGCTGTTACTGGAATGATACAGATGCACCAAAGGCGGGTGCGAAAAGGTGAAGTGACGGAAGAATCTGAAAGAGAAACAGTTGAAAAAGTGTTTAAGAATTGGAAAAGGCTCTATACTTTTTGTGTAGAACAATCACAATTTCTACAAGGCGATAAACCTGTCGAAATGTCTACAAAATCCTTTGCGTCTGATTTACAGGGTACCTTAAGGATGTATGCAAACCTTTTTCAAAGAAGTACATACCCATTAGATATAAAATTGGATGCTGAGCCAGGTAAGGGAACTGTATGTCTTACCCAATCAACAATGGGACACATAGGAAGGAATATAATTTCTAATGTATACAATGTTTTGTCTGGTATGGAACAAGTAGAAGAAGATCCTAGACGATTAAAAAGTGCTAGTAAAATGAGTATAAGAGTTAGACAAATTTGGGGTATAAATAAACAGCCCTATCTGTTTATAGATATACGAGATAGACTACTTGGCTATCCTCCGAACTTAGCGCAAAAAGGTGAATTTGATGGTTATCATGGTTATGATATAAGTAATATTATGGCAAATGCTAATTCTACAGGAATTGGAATGAAGAGATTACAAACCCTATTGAGAGATCAAGGAGCTTTATTCAGAATAGGTAATTATCAGTATGTAGACAGAGAGGGACAACAAAGAACAGGAGCTTCCACTCGAATAGCCATTCCTCTTTATGAGTAGGTTTCTCGGTAGGTAAGAAAACTATTTCTTAACTTTTACATTCCTGTTACTCCTTTCTTGCTTAAACTATAAGTTGTTATCGTAAAATACGAGATATGTCCCAATGGAATATGGAATTAGGTCAGCATATTGTAGAAGCTGGAAGAACAGCATTTGCACTAAGGCGACAAAAAAGAAGCAACATGAGTATTGATGTATCTGCACAAAAACTTGCTGCAGCTTTAGAAAGTTTAGGTTCCCTTCTAGAAAAATCCGCTCAAGAACAAATTATTAGTAGGTCTCGTAGGATAGGGTTACAGTGAGTGAGATACTATTTTCTCCTGGAGTTACTTGTGTTGGTGTTCCTCCAACACTCATTGCATCTTTCTGTGCCATCATTGGCATAATAGGCCGAGGTCCTGAAGCATTTTCTTCTGTAGCATCAAGTACTCGTCCTAAATGAATACCTGCAGCATTTGCAAGACCTTGAGCTTTTTGCTTGGCCTCGTTTACTGCTAATTCCCTTGCTTTATTTTCCAATTCTTTTCTTTTCTCGTCACTAAAAGTAAAGGAAGCCTGATTGACTAGATTTGCCCCATTTGCTGTGAGGACATCTATGACTTTATTTACTGTATCAATTGGCTTGATAGTAACATCTATATTTTGTGTTACTGTATAGCCAGTTATAGACTGGCGTCCTCCATTGAAATCATAATTTGGGCTCACATTGTAATTAGTTGTCTTTATATTTTTATCCTCTATCCCCTGCTTTGCTAAAGCACTGGTGATAG
>CAZRBN010000035.1:11368-14248 GCA_964598355.1 uncultured Gammaproteobacteria bacterium | reverse complement strand
CTGGGGAAGGGTTAGGAGAGAGAATGATGCCTGTTTCATCTTTTATTACAGAATCTCGAAGACCGGTAACATCCGTAACAATAGCAGGAGTGCCACATGCAGCAGCTTCTGTTACTACCATACCCCAACCTTCCTTTACAGAAGGAAGGAGCAAAGCCCATGCCCTTTGCATATATTCTATTTTACTATCATGATTTGTTTTCTTAAGAAAGAAGTTATTTTCCGTTACAAGCTGTACATTCTTTTCTAATCTATTTTTTTTTATATAAGTAGAAAGATTTTGTTCTTCAGGACCATTGCCAATAATAATCAATTTTGCTAAAGGCTGCTTTTTTATAAATAATTTCATTGCTTCAATACATAATGCAGCTCTTTTCATTCTTACTAACCGAGCAACAAAAAGAAAAAGTGGAGTTTTACTCTTCTCTTGACCCAAGATATACCTACTATGATCAAGACCCATGGGGAAAATAGAAATATTTTTTTCTGGTAATCCAAAACGTATTAAATCATTCTTGGTGCTTTTAGAATAACAAATAACCTGAGTATTTTTATATGGTATATACTCTAGCCTTTCCAGTAAAAAAGAGATCCAGGAAATAGGCCATGGCAATTCATAAAAAAGCACTTCTTGTGCTAATTGATTAACATACATTACTCTATTTTCTTTTGGCACATACAAAGGCGTTTGCCAGCAAATAGTATTAACCATGTCTATAACCCTGTCTGGTTTTTTCTTTAGGCTTCTATAGTAAAAGTAGGCATGAATATAAACCGTAAGAGGAGTGCCTCGCCTTACAATTTTTACACCATCTAATACTTCCTCGGGGAGTGCTCCTGCAAAACTTCTTGAAAAGAATGTCACTTGATGTCCATCTTTTACTAAACACCTAGCAAATTCGAATGCAATAACTTCCGCACCACCTTTTGCTGGGTTTTTTACATCTTTCCAATTAAATATGAGGATTTCCATTTATTGCCAAAAGTGTTTATTTGTAGTCACCCATTTATAAAGTTTCTTTACTCCTTCTTCAACACTCACTTTTGGTTCCCATCCAAATTCTTTTTTTGCTTTTCTGATATCTGCAATAAATATTGGCTGATCACCTGGTCTCCACTCAGCAAAATTTGTTTTTATGGATCTTTTAAAGAGTTTTTCAAGCAATGGAAGAAATTCCAACCAAACTGAGAGAGTGTTAGTAGGTCCTCCTCCTATGTTATAAATCTGTCCCTTTGTTTTGTTAATATTTTCTGCTGCCATTTCGTAGGCCCTTACCAAATCTTCTACATACAACAAATCCCGTACTTGCTTGCCATTACCATAAATACTGATGTCTTTTCCTTGTGTGAGAGCAATTAAAAACCATGCAACCCATCCTTGGTCTTCAACACCAAATTGTCTTGGTCCATAAATACAAGACTGCCTAAAAACAATGGTATTCAATCCATAAATCCGGCTGTAATCCCTCACATACTGGTCTGCAGCACCTTTACTGCACCCATAAGGAGAATGAAAATCAACACCGCGCTCTTCAGGAACACCATAGGGTAAATTCTTAAATGCATAGCGAGCTTTGGTTTCAACAACAGGAATATCTTCCAATCCTCCATATACTTTATTTGTTGAGCTATAAATAAAAACAGGCTCTTCTCCTGTCATACGAAGAGCTTCTAGTGCATTAAATGTTCCTAACGCATTACTTTCAAAATCTTCACGAGGGTTTGTAACAGATGTTGTTACGGCAACCTGACCAGCTAAATGAAGGATCAGAAATGATCCTTTCATTTCCTCCGCCATTTTCTTTACAGACTTTGTTACGTCTCCCTCGACGATTCGGAGGTTTGTTGGAAAATTTTCTTGTAACCATTCTTTATTGAATTTACTTCCTTTGCGAGAAAAATTGTCGAAAATTGTTACAGAGTATCCTTTTTTCAAAAAATAAGAAGCAGCATTAGAGCCAATAAAACCTGCTCCACCAGTAATAAATACTTTTTTCTTCATAAACAATAAGTAATTATAACACCACTTTTTTCCATATACCAGATCTTTTAAATCTAGCTGTCTATATACTTTTTCTCTAAGTTAAGTTTATTCGAAAATCCAAATCCGGATCGTATCTCCATTTTTTCTTATTTTGACTATCGTAATAATGCAGAATTCTCAATCTATAAAAGACTGCAAGAGTATCCCAAAGCATAAGCAGTATTGTTCTCCAAAAATTCTTTGATGTAATAGAACTCACCCCATTGAAATCTAATTCCACTGGAGCTTCAAAAATTCTTTTATACCCAATTGAATAAGCAACGGCAAGCATTTCTATATCAAAAGCATATGTCTTCACTAGTAATCTTGGTAAGATATCAAGTAATGCTTTCCTTTTGAAAAATTTCATCCCAACCTGAGTATCTCGTACTGAAAGTCCAAAAAGAATTCTAACAAGGATTCTATACCCCCAAGAAAGAATTTTTCTATAAAAAGGATAATCTACTTTCGAAACAGGATGAAGCTTACTTCCAACAATAATATCCGCGTTATACCATTCAAAATGCTCAATAAGCATTGCTACTCCATTTGGTTTGAGGTCCATTCCAGCATCTAAAAAGCCAACAATCTCTCCCTTTGCACGAAGCGCTCCATACCTAATTGCGAATCCTTTACCATGATTATATTGATATCCTAAGATATGCACTTGCTGACTTTTCAATTTGGAGGCCTTTTCAAATGTCTTGTCTAATTTTCCATCTACGACAACCAATATTTCATAGGAATAGCGCAATTGATTCATAACCTCCTTAATGCGTAAAATATCTTTCTCGATTGTCTTCTCTTGTCGATAAGCAGGAATAATGAGCGAAACTTGTGGTTTATTTTTTTTCTTT
>CAZRBN010000035.1:0-11358 GCA_964598355.1 uncultured Gammaproteobacteria bacterium | reverse complement strand
TCTTTGTAGGCATAATTCTTTGAGTAATATAGCAGAAGTATTGCTAAAAGAACAAGGAGTATTGCAATGGTACTGTATAGTATCTGTGAGAAGCTACTATGGAATAGTGTTATTAAGATTGCCTGCAGGACAGCTCCAAGACCAATAAGATACACTACTTCTGTTCTTTTTAAGGAAAGGAGAAAATTAACTACGACATTTAATACACTGAAGAGACATAATATAATCCCAAACCAACCTAAATACGGAGCTATCAGTTGGTATTTTTCTCCCAAAAAAATAGATATTGCTAGGTGAGGAAGGAGAAAATAAAAGGCGGTAATAGCAATTGATGGGAAAAATACCATAAGGAGTGCTACATAGAATACATTTTGGAACTTTTTCCCTTGCTCATACTGCTTAATAACTAACGGAAACATCACTGTTGTAATTGGAGCAGTAAAATAAAAAATCACTTTTCCTATTAGAGATAACCCTGCATAAAGTCCGGCATTATTTGTTGAAAAGAAATGTTTTACCAAAAGAAGATCGGTTGATGTAAAAGAAGACAATGCAAAAAGCGCAAATGCGGAAGGAATACCATAAGAGAGTATTTCTCTCCAACTGACATCTTCAGAAACTTCCGATACAGAAAAAAGCTTTCTGAGAGGAATAAATGAAAAGAGAAAAGGTATAAATAGTGATATCCAAACTGCCCAGAGTCCACCCATCACATGAAATCCTAAATAAACAAGAATAGCCCCAATTGCAAGCTTGCTAAAAGATCCGAATGCAGTCATAAAAGATATAAATCGAAATTGAAGCATACTTTGGAGCAGCGATACATTAGGAATTGAAATATATGCAAAGCAAACGATAAGCGCTGCTACAAGGAGTGGTAATATATCAGGAATGTGAAAGAAGGTTTTTAGGAAAGGAATCACCATGAAGAAAATTAAGAAAAAAATGAGCGAAAAGGCTATTAGTGAAAAAAATGTTTGTTTGTAAAATCTCTCAGCTTTCCCCAACTGCTTTTTTGAAATAAATTCTGTGCTAAAACGTACCAATGCAGGTTGTAAAGATTGGGCCGGAATACTAAGAAGTGTAAATAATGAAATAACTGCAGCATATTCACCATACTCGCTATATGAAAGATTTCTTACCAAAAAAAGATTAAAAAGAAATGCAAAGACACTTGCCAACGTTGTCCCTAAAAAAATAAGACTACTTCCGGTAACCAATTCATGTGTTAAAAAATTTTTTCCTAATTCATACGCTTTGTCTCTCATAAAGGTAAAGATGCTATGAGTATACTAAAAATAAAGGAAGAAGTCTGTTGATTCGCAAATATGACAATCAGCAAACTTCAGCTAAAGAGTGGTAGCTTCATTTTCCTTTGCGCTCAAGTCTCCATCTGGTATAATGTGAGTATTAAAATAGGAAGAGAAAGTTATATAGTGAATACTTCAAATGAATAAGCGTTGAGAAAGTATCCTTCAGAGATTTTATTCTTTGTACTCCTGATTTAATATACTTATGATTACAGCTAAAAATATTTCCTATTCATATTCTCGTCTTACTGTGTATGAAGACTCCAGTTTTTCTATTCAAAAAGGTGAAACAGTTGCACTAGTTGGACCTAATGGTGCAGGAAAATCAACACTCTTTAAACTTTTAAAGGGCGAGGAGCAAACCTCTCTGGGAAAACTGGAGGTAATTGGTAAGGTTGGCTACGTTCCACAAGAGATCAAACATGACCCTATACTGGAACATGCAACAGATATAAAAAGCTACATTGATCCGGAAATAAAAAAAGAGGAATGGGAATTATCTGTTATGCTTCACTCACTGGAAGTAAATGCTGAGCTGGATACCCGCCCCAACACGCTCAGTGGAGGCCAACGAACAAAATTAGCGCTGCTGCGAGCTATTATTGAAGAACCTGATATATTACTTCTGGATGAGCCAACCAACTTTCTGGACACTGAGGGAAAACGATGGATTATGGAATTCCTGAGTGACTATCCTAATACGCTCATTGTTATTTCCCATGATATTAATTTACTGGACAATCATATTGATAAGGTCTTAGCTATCAATCCCTATACCAAGAAAATTGAAGAGTATCGAGGCAACTATACTAAATATGTAAAATTAAAAGGCAATGCTGATGAGTCACTCAAAAGAAAATTTGAAAATGATCAAAAAGAAATCGGGAGAATGAAAAAAAGCTTGTTAACCATGGCGCGAATGAGCTCAGCAAAAGGAGCACGGGCACGAGCAAATGTCCAGACAAGAATTGATCGAATAAAAGAGGCCTTGCCAGAGCTTCCCCCTGAAATCAGAAATATAAAATTTACCCTTCCTGACCCTATGCATATTGGTGAAATTCCGATAAGTGCACGAAATGTAGGAAAGCGTTTTGGAGAAGAAATAATTTTGTCGGATGTTTCCTTATCAATTCGACGAGGAGAACGTATCGTGCTTTACGGACCTAATGGTGCTGGGAAAAGTACATTTATTAAAATACTTATGGGAAGGCTGCAGTCAGACAGTGGCATTGTTGAAAAAGACAAAGCCCTTCATATTGGCTATTATTCCCAGGAGTTTGAAACGTTTAATTTTCATAAAACGATTTTAGAAACAATAGAAGAAACGTGCAGCTTGCCCATGTCTCAAATTCGTCCTATTCTTTCCAAATTTAATTTTCTTGGGCAACGCATCCACCAGACAGTTGGCTCTCTTTCAGGAGGGGAAAAAACTCGTTTGTCTATTGCACTACTTATGGTACAGAATTATAACCTGCTTATTTTAGATGAACCAACTACGTATTTAGATATACAATCGCAAAAAGTAATTTTAGAAGCATTAAAAAGCTATAAAGGAGCCATGCTATTTGTCAGTCATACAGAAGAATTTGTCGAAGGATTATCTCCAGAACGCGTACTACGCTTGCCGGAAAATAGGCTAGAACATTGGATGCCTTCAATAAAAGAGAATTACTAATGTAGGGTTTCGTAATTTCCCACTCCTATGATAAGCAAACCTTCTTAGTTCTTACGGATTACCATTCAAAAATGTTTTTGGATTGACCGGAATATCATACACTCGTGTTTCAAAATGAAGATGAGGTCCTGTTGCCCATCCTGTTTCTCCCTCTTCTCCTATCACCTGATCCATAGTTACTTTTTCACCCGAATAGACATACAGTTTACCCAAATGGGCATAGAGAGACGTTATGTTATTGCCATGGTCAATAATGATATGTTTTCCATACCCCCAAAATATCTCTCCAGCATAGATCACTGTTCCATCCATAAAAGGAGTAATAGGTGTCCCCTGCACATTTGCGATATCTATGCCTGTATGAAGGGGTTGGTAAGGCAGATCCACTGCTCCAAATTCAAGCGTTACTATGCCACTCATTGGCCAGTGCATGAGACTTTGTATCACTGTAACAGCGGATCCATCTCTTGGATTGCGAACAACTACGCCATTAGTTTGTTGATTTTTTACCACTAGTTTGTCTGAAACAACATTTACTCCTACGTTTGTTAATAAAATAACGGCTAAAACAGGTAGAAGAAAAATAAGAATGAATACAAAAAGAATGATACGGAGTTCACCCCTAAAAGACCATACAGCAGAGTAAAAAAAAAGCGGGTTCATACGATTACAGGTAAATTTCCCGTGGATCTGTGGTAAGGAGTGGATGTTCTTTCTCTGATGCTACTACCTTTACGGCTACATGGTTCTGATCAGCAATAATAAGTGCCTCTCCTCGATCGCAGGTCAAAAGGAACCGCTGTTCATACTCACTAAGATTAAACTCACTCGCTACTTTTTTAATCGTTGTTGTATCCTGCTTCATAAGTACCCGGAGCGCTGACTGTGAGGCAATCGCACGACCATAGTCTGATGTAAGAAAATCATTTGCTTGTTGGGAAATAATGGTAACACCAAGATAATATTTTCTTGCCCTACGAGTCAGGCCTGCAATAAATCGAGCACTTTCTTCATGCTCAAGAAGGAGCCAGGCCTCATCTATAACTAAAACGCGCTTTGCAGGATGTTGTTTCACTTGGGAGGAAACAAAATTAGCAACAACCATCATCATAATTTGCCTGAGAGACTCACTCAGGTCTTTGATATCAAAGATAACAAGTCGATTATCCAATTGAATGTTTGTCTGAGAATCAAAGACTGAAGACAAAGATCCTTTTACAAACGTTTCGAGCTTTGAGACAAGACGTTTCTGTTTCATACTTTTTAGTGTTTTATAAAAATCTTTCAGGAGAGGATACTTTTTTTGTTTTGGCTTTCTTCCTCTCGGATCTTTTTTCTTTTTCTTTTCCTTTGCTTTTTCCGTCATTTTCCAACCAAACTGCTTATACGTTTGTAAAATTGCCCGATCAACGACTGCTTTCTCATCACTTGTTAAACCTCCAACCATGAGAGATATAATTTGTGTCAGCTCTTGTGTTCTTTCAGCAAGATCTCCTGCACCTAAGGTACCTGTTGATAAATCGAAAGGATTTATCTTTTCTTTTGATTTAGGAGAGAGCTTAATATATGTCCCATTCACTGACCTTGAGAGCTGCTGATACTCTCGTTCTGGATCTATGACTATGACTTTTGTCCCCTGCATTAATTGTCTGAGAATTTCAACTTTCGCTGTATAACTTTTTCCGCTTCCAGATTGAGCAAAAATAATAGCGTTGGCATTATTCAGTGAAAACCTATCAACAATAACAAGAGAATTATTGGATTTATTTATTCCATAGAGGATTCCCGACTCCTGTACCAGTTCTGAAGAAATAAACGGAAATGTTAAGGCTGCAGAGGAACTATCTAAATTTCTTTTTTGAGAAAGTTTGTTTTCACCTCTTGGCAGAATAGATTGCAGTCCCTCTAGTTGCTGAAAAGTTGCCGTTTTTATATAGAAAAGGCGCGTTGAGAGAACGGTCTCAAGAAGTGCTGTTGTTTTGTTTAACTGAAGAAGTGAATCAGCCGTTATAGTCATATAAATGGAAACTTGAAACAGTTTCTCCTGTCCTCTTTGAATTTTATCTTTCAGTTCCATTGCAGAATCTAATGGATCAGTAATTTCAGATCCTAAGACTCGTCCTTGTTTAAGCATTGTCCGTTTTGTTGATTCCAATTCAGTTATTTTTCGGTTAAGTTTGGGTAAAGCACTCAAAGGATCAATCTCTTCAATATGGAAAGATATATCGATATTGTGATTAAAGTTAACCAGCATATGTAACCATCCTGTATGAGCTATATAGGGATAACCGGAAATAAATAATGTCCGAACATATTTTTCTCCCATTTGTAAGTAATTTGCACTCTCCTGAAGTCCTGAGTATGAAAGAAGATCAACAGTATCTTGCTCGCCGTATGAGAAAGACAAAGAACGATTAAAAACTTCTTTTTCAGAAGTTTTTCGCTTTTTCAAAAAATTAAACATATACCTCCTTTTGCAAATGATGAACAATTTCTTGCTCCAAAGGTTGCGATTTAGTTTGTATGGGATTATAGAAAGAGTAGAAAAGGTCAAGTAACGCTAAACTATTAAGAGGCTTTACCTTCATTCCTATTTTCTCAAGCCCACGACTCACAATATCCCGAGTAAGATACAATTGTTCTTTAATAAGAGTAAATTCTTTTATTTGACTGTTATGGTACGGGATAACGACATAGAAACGTCGAGAAAGAATTTTGTTTCCTGTTACCAGTTTCTGGATAAATTCTGCATATGCATCTAACTGTTCTTTATAGACTTTTTCCTGTTCATTCTGTTTGTTTTTAAGAACCTGCTCTAAATAATGATCGACATCGACTTCTCTTACTCGAATAAGTATTTGGAGAGGTACAGGAAGAGAATTTAAAAAGTTTTGAAAGTTATCAATAATAACATCCTGTTCTTCCTCACTTTTCAGTTCAAAGTTAATACTGGATGTTTCAACAACAAGACGGTATTCATTATGCGGAAGAATGAGGATATCATCTCGTACTTCTTTTATATGTATCTGCTTCCTAGAAGATATTTTTTTATTTGATTTTTGTAATAACCACATAGGTACAAAAAAAAACTGCTATAAAGGCAGTTCGACCTGGATTATATTCTAGATCTATTGGTATTGCAACAATAAAGATAAATTTATTCTTTGTCTGGAAAATATGGTACGCAGGGCCCCCCGTATTCTCTCCCTCAATCTTCTGGTACAATCAGTTTATGATAATTACAAAAATGAACCCTTTACTTCAGAGGAAGTGGAGGCATTGATTTGAAAACAAAGATTAACACAAATATTTTTTAATCAAATTATATGAATAACAAAATTGCATTAGAATCACTCGTCATGGATTTAAAAAGGGTCGCAATTGGATACCATAGGAATTCCTTTACCATGGCAAAAAAGTTTTATGAAGAAGCACTGAAGCGAAAAAATGAAGTAGATATGACGTCAGTTAAGCCTTATATAAGAAATATATTAGAAAGTATAGAGAGTCTCCAAGATCATTTACCTGGTGACATCGCAGAAGAAGCACTTCTTTTTAGTATACTTTTGCAAAACTATACCAAAAAAAACTCTCTCTAAAGCTCCGGCATTGTTCCCGATGGTAAGATGTAAAAAAACGACAAAAGTACATCTGGGAGATAAAAATCTAGAATATACGAGTCTGACCATGCTTAAAAGCTACTCAATAGGTATCCTATTTTTCACTTCTGAAATCACAACGTACAGTGCTCCATTTTTACCAGGCTTTAGGGAAAATGTATAGTTTGGATTTGCCATAAATGTTTCCATTTCTTTAAGCTCATTCAGTCCAAATTTTTCAGCAGGAAGCATAAGTTCTTTTGTAACCTCTTTTCGTACCATCTCTTGTTGTGGCTTTTCATATACTTTAACGGAATCTCTTAAATATGCATCATTTTTGTTAAAAACATAATACTTAGGTCGTGCATTGTAAGAAAGAATAACAATAAGCCAGGATCCAACAATTTTTCCTTTTATTCGTAACGTAAGGAGAAGACATATAACAAGAATAAAAAGAACAGGAAGGATTTTTAGCATCGAAATATGCATGGTTGGAGGGATAATCGCAAATATAAGTGTTGCAAAAAAGACAGGGATCATAAGAATCATAATCTGAGTAAGAGATAAACTCCCCGCAATCTTATCTTCAACGGTTGTTATTTGCGCCGGTATGACTGTTGTTCTCATGCTGTTAGTTGTTTTTTAAACTGCCTCAGTTCTTTTCTTGTATCGACGCGAGTCTGCGATGGAGAATTACTTGCAGAAAGAATATTCATGATACCTCCCCCAATTTTCCCTAACGAGCGCATGCCTGATGTATAAAAGACCAGCTGCATCAACATGTGGGGAATTTTTAAAAGCACGAGAAACAGACCAATTGCCGTTGCGATAGATAAAAGAGAGTTATTTGTATGTTGAGGTATGGTTAAAAATGCACTCGCCAGTTGTATGACAATAAGATGAACAAAAATAGTAAAGACACTGACAAGATATGATTTTACTGCAATTTCAGCAAAATCAGAAAATTTTGGCAGCATCCAAAGAAGAAAAATAAAGGGAGATAACACAGCTCCAAGAGAAATAAAAATAAGCCGGGCTATGTACATAAACAGGAGAATCATGACCAAAATGAGAAAGATAACTAAAAAAACAAGAATAATCAGTGACGTTGTTTTTGTGTCAGCCAGATTTTGAAAGGTAACAGCATTGGTAATCCATGCCTGATTAATGCCTCCAGTTGCATTAATCACTGCCTTCGTAAGAGCATTACAGGTAATGATTGCATAATCACAAAGAAAGAGAGAGACGTTTGCTCCAAGGAATGCAAGACCAATCCGAGGAAGTAATTGAGAAAGCTCTACTTGTTCAAACCCAAACGTCTCTGCACTCATCACATGCAAGCCCAAAAGCGCAACAACGACAACAAAGAGACTATCGGTTATACCAAGCATGGTAAGCCAAAAGGTACGTACAACCTGATTTGTCAAAAGGTCTGGAGTTGAAGTAAGGAATGTAAAGACCCCATTCACTATTGGTTGTGTGGCACTTTGCACAAAGTTTTGCATCAATGCTGAGACTGCATCAAGTAATACTTGCGACAACCCATCTGAGGGCTTAACTGTTGGAATATCAGACAATTGTATGGGGTTTGTTGTAGATACCTGCGAAGATGAGGTTAGGATACTGCTTAATGAAGAAATAACAAAACTTGCCGCAATGACAAGGATAAGACCGACAAGGGCATTTTTTATTGTTCGTTTCGCTTGTTCTAATACCTCCGGCTTTCCACTTGAAGTCATGTAGAGGTATCCCCCTTTTATCAGGAAAAACACTGCTGCAGCACCAGCAATAAGGGTAAGAAATATGACGGTTGAGTTTGTATAGTCAGAAATGGCACTTGTTGCAGCAAAAGCTGGCTGACAAAAGCCTATGAAACATAGACCTGGTATGAGCAGGCTCAATATCCTTTTCATGTTTTACGTAAGAAGACTAGTGTGCCGTTCCAAATGCTGCCGTTGCAAGCTGACTGATTATCCCACTTAAAACAAATGCTCCAAGAACAACTGCAAGTCCAATTGCTGCATATAAAATTGTTTTTTTTGATTTTTCAAGATTATCTGGATTGCCACTGGACGTAATGTATCCGATGCCTCCCCAGGCAAAAAAACCAACAGCAATTGTTCCAGCAAGCGTGATAAGGACTTGAACAACACTCTGGATAAATGAAACTATTTGAGTAACACTGCCACTCGTTGTGGTTGCTGTTTGAGCAAAGGCCGGGTTCACTATAGAGAGTGCTATAAAAGCAATTGAAAGAATAAAAATATATTTCTTCACGATACTACCTCCTTTCTTTTAACAAAAAAACTGCCAAAGTAGGCAGCTTTTACTATATGTGGTTATAGCAGTGAAAATAGGGGCTGTCAAGATATAAATCGTATACGCAACTACCTAAAAGGAGACATTCCGTCCTGTACCATGCGATACAGGACTTCGCACGCAAAAAATCAAAAGTGCAGGAGATAGTAAAAAATAATCTAAAAGTAGAAAAGACCACTTTTTTTCACAAGTGGATAACAACCTTCAAATTTTAATTACTGGCTTTTGCCATGTAAAATATTCTCAGGAACTATAAATTTCCCAAGCACCTGGGGATGAGAAAATTTCGCTGATTGAGAAATCGCTATAAAAAGCGTGCATATTACGAGCAAAAGCACAAAACAAAGTACAAAATAAAATCTTTTTTTTGTATTCATTATGTTTCACCTCCTTTGTTTATCTACAAAAAACCAGCCTTGTGGCTGGTGAGTATGCTGGTTTGCTTGAAAAAAATTCTGCCTTATTCAAGACATCAAGAAACCAGCAGAATTTTCTGTGGGTCAACAAGAAATATCAATGTTGTTGGATGACCAAAACGCATATTAGCTTGACTTATATCACTAGTGCAAATGCTTGTCAACAAGATAGCTCATCATTTTACAAAAGCTAGGTCCTTATTCGTGTAGTAAAAAAATTAGGAAATGAAGAGTTTACTGTTTATATCGTTTTGCTTCAGGAAGTTTTTTAACCGAGTTTTCTATAGTTGATTGCAGCACCTTCACCAAGTCGTTCAATCTTTTTTAACTCTAAAGAGTTCAAAGAGATTTATGAAGAAATCTTCCTATCGTTTCTTGTATAGAATTACCATTTCCGTTTGACAGCTGGGGATTTAGGTACAGCGTTTGACTGACACTTTGCCCTTTTGTAAGCGTTATCTGCTCAATATCTCTGGTATATCCCTTTGCAGTAATCGTTAGCTGTATCTGCCCGTCTGTACCTCTGGGATAGACATAATAATAGTAGCCATTTTGTGCGACATGTATTGTTTTTCCACCCTCTATAGTAATTGTTGTATTACTAATTGGGCTGTTGTCTGTTTTGTTCAGGACAAAGCCTGAAATGACAGAATCGGATGAGGAGACGTTTTCTGTCCATTTGTCAGGAAGGAAAAGATTGAGGGTTGATTTTGAAGCATTTCCTGCTGGGTCATATGCTTCAATAGTGTAGACAAGTTTCCCTGATACTCTATTATCATCAAAGGAAGTACCGGTTGTCTCTCCAATCTTTACCCTATTTCGATAGACCCTGTAGCCTGAAACACCAATCGGATCAGTTGATGAGAGCCAATAGATATGGACTGAGCCCTGTTCAGCATGGGTAAAAGGAATGTGTAAGGGATGCTCTGTGCCGACAAGAATCTGTGGCTTGGTTGGAAGTACAGGTGGGTTTGATGCAAAGGTATGTTTACGGGTAATGGTATTCATTACGGAAAATATGATTAAGAAAACAACGAGTGTTCCCACAAGGTGCGGGATATCATGTTTTGTATAGGGAGGCTTCACTGCATGGAAATAGTTTCTCACATACTTTCTGACATGTTGTTTAGGAAACTTGCCTATTAGCACGTGTACTTGTGCCAAAATCTGGTTAAAAATAGTTTGTTTCTTTTCCATAATTATCCCTTTCTACTTATGTACAACAACCATTCCTGTGACTGGAGTAATGGGTACGGCATTACCTGCTGCTCCCGGCTGTGTATCATAGATGACATTTCCCTGGGGGTCTTTTATTTGTAAACGTATATAGCCTGTTCCTGTCTGTGTTCCGTCAATGCCTGATGCCAGGAACGTGTATCCGCTCATACCATTGAGTGTTCCTGCTCCAACAAGCGTTGCTTGGGTTCCGTTTACCACCAACCAGTCAAAGGAGGTTACCGAAAAGGAAAGATTTGCAGCGGGGAATTTCATCTGGACGCTTCCTGCTGGTACGTTACTACCATTGGCATATTTAACACTGATTGCAAACTGTACTTTACCGGTGAGCGTTGGATTTTGCAGATATGCTCCGGAAGGCGAGGTATAGGTACTGTGCCCTGAGAAGAGTCCTGAGTGGGATGGTTGATACACTGCCACATATTGGTAGGTTGCTATCCCTGAAGCCCCGTCATTGTCAGTGACAGTAAGCGTTACCTGGTACATGCCAACTGTTGCATACGTGTGGTCTGTTGCGGATACATATCCTGATCCGTTTGTTTCAATAACAGTTCCTTCATTTGTTGTTCCATCTCCCCAATTCCAGATCGCCGTATGGGTGTCCAGTATTCCAGGGTCAGTGAAAGAAACGGAGTTAACAAAGACGGGGTTTCCTACAACAACTGGGTTTGTCGAAACAGTAATGGCAGAAACAGTTGGGGGAACGTTATTGACAACAACTGATGTTGTCATAGTGCTTCCTGCTCCTTGGTTATCGGTAATAGTGACTGTTACCGTATATGGTGCGTTATTGGGTTTATTAT
>CAZRBN010000034.1:0-14456 GCA_964598355.1 uncultured Gammaproteobacteria bacterium | reverse complement strand
ACTGATCCCAGAACGAATCATGCCCCGCCTCCAGGCAACAATTCCCGCCGGCGCCTTTCGCTTCCGGTACATACTGCCAGATCGTGCCATCCTGACCTACGCCATAATGCACACTTTTTCCAGGGTTGCCTGATGCCAGGAAGGTGTTATAGATGGCCTGGGGAGTTGCATCTCCCGCCGTTTTATGGATCACAATGGCGCTATGCGTGTTGGTATTGAACATGAAGTTATCAGGCACAAAATGCGCTTGCGCGCCTGGATAGTCTGCTGACATGGATTTTTCCTCCTAAGGGGTAGCGCTACCACCGGAGCTATCTGTTGTAATGGTAGTGGCCGGCGCTGTGGGCGCGATCGTCACCGCCGGCGGCGCTGGATTGACTTGAATGGTTTGCGCCTGTTGCGCCGCAGCGATCTGCTGCTGCGCATTTGCGGAGCTGGAGATAAACCAGTAGCCCGCCACCGTCGAAATCAGGCCTATGCCTATGCCGGTGGTAGTGGCATCTCGAATCAAAATCAAAATTATTCCAGTGGCCAGGAGTGCAATCGACATGATCAAATGGCCCCAGCCATTGCTGTAGCGTAGTAAGTTCGGTGGCATCTATTTATCTATCCTCCCTCTCAATTCTTTATGCTTGTAGTGATTCTTCTCTGGGATCTCCGCGCCGGACCCGCGCGCCTGGTCAAGTGCGATCGCTACCGCCTGGTCATGCGGCTTGCCCGCGGCTTCTTCTGTTTTGATATTTTCGCCGATCACTTTGCGCGATCGCCCTTTCCGCAGCGGCATATTTACCTCAGTTAATTGTGTAGTAGACGATCAGCGATACCTGCGAGGTTGAGATTGCTGGAACCGTGAAGGTCGGCGCAACTGCCACGCCGCCGCCTGGTCCGATGCCTGGAATCGGCTTAGGGAACCTGACCGAAAAATTTTGACATTGCGTAGTGGAGCTGGAGATAAAATACTGCAGTGGATTTGTCGATTGAGCAAAGGGAATGGCCAGATTTGATATAGTGATGTGTGAGCTTGCGTTTGCCGTTCCCTCGCTGATCGAGACATCGAAACCATGTACAAAGGTCATTTGATAAGGCTGCAAGTTTGAATCGTTCAGCGCCAGTGTGTAGCCGGCGGCCCCGACTTGCGATTGCCACATGATAAGGCCTTGGTCAATGCTCTGGGTATAGACAAATGGAGGATACCACTCTGTCTCATCCTCCTGGTAAACATTCACCCAGATCTGGGGAATGAACGTACCAAATGGTGCGTTTCCCCCATTGAGAAATGCTTGATTCTGATAAAATTGGCTGGCCGTGATGATAACTGTTTGTGTTCCCATCTGGTCAGCAATGAGCCGCCAGATCCCCTGGCTTTGCGCTGGTACCGTGATCGCTCCCTGATTTTGGAAAGAAACATTCAGAAGGCAAGAGGACATATTCAAAATTTCGATCATGCCCTTTGTGCCAACTAGGGCTGAAATCGGTACCTGGATTCCGTTCACCGTAGTTTCATTCACACCAATGAGATATGGACCTAAAGTGTTCATATCGCCGCTACCTCCGCCGCCTCGCTGGCCTCGCTGGCCTCGCTGGCCTCGCCTGTTTCCTCTTCGCCGCCCTTTTCGCTTTCTTTCTCCTCGCCGCCTTCTTCCTCCTTGTCGCCCTCTTCCTCCTCGTCGTCTTCTTCGCTTTCCTCCTTGCCTTTCTTGGCAGGAGCGGGTTGGCCTTGTTGCTGCGGCAGGCTGATGCTGGGCAAATCGATGAAATGTTTGAGCCCCATGTAGAGAAGTAAGAGCCCCAGGATGACGAATCCGACCCTGTAGAATCCATCGACTACGTTCCCCAGGCTGGAGAGCCCCAGGAAGCTGGCCAGTGTTGTGCCCTGGTTGCTCTGGCTCTGGCCTTGACTCTGGCCATTGTTAAAGCTGGCCAGCGGCGAATAGGTGCTGTTCTGGCTCCCCAGGCCTCCGCTGAAGAGTTGGTTCGGATTCAGCTCTGGGTGAGCGTCCGGCGGATTGCTCATGTTCCACGCCGGCCCCTTGCCGTACGCCGGCCCATACATCAACGCCACGCCCACTTGCGGCTGGCTGCTCTGGTAAGACGGATTTGTGAAATGTGAAGACACCGGCGCGTTTGCCGGAACCTGGCTCAAACTGTTTTCGCCTCCGCTCCAGCCGAGCAGATCCCCGGCCTGGACATGTTGGCCCACACGAAGATTTGAGTTCACGGCGTCGAGATGCAGAACACTCCAGTAAGGCACGTTTCCGAATGGCTGATCTAATTTGATGCCAACCTGTTTACCCCACGCCGGCGAGGAGATATCAGAGATAACTCCTGTCCCACGTGGGGGAACAGTGATAGGCGTATCCACCGGGACTTTGAAGTCCATGTCATGGGAGCCGCCCATCCCAACGTCATAATTTCGATTTCCAAAGGGAACCGATACCGGATTGTTCCACCAACTCATAATTTACGCCCCAGCGATGGCATTTTCAGGCCTTGTAAGGGAATGGCACCACCAGGCTTGAATGACATTCGGTAGTCACTCACACCTGGTGCTACAGGAGTCACGCTACTTTTTTTTTTAGTAGGTGGTTTTGTTGTTGGCTTCTTCGTATTCGTGCCATTGGAATCTCCAGGCGGTATGCCGTGGACGGTCGGAGGCACCGAACCATGAGTTACCGGCGGCTGGCTAGATGCCCCATTGCCGCTGGAGGTTGGCACGCTAGGATAGATATCACCGGCTCCAGAGTAGTTGGTTGGTTGCGCGCCGGCTCCGCTGGCCAGCAAACCGTTTGGAACCGCCTGGCCGCCGCTGCTATTCTGCGAGTTGATATACATCAAAATCGCAATCACCAGCGCCCCCGCGCCAATGAGAACGCCGGCCTTCTGCCAACCTTTCATTCCCTCAAAGTCCTGAATAAGCCCCTTCTTTTTGCCGCCCTCGCTGCCTTCGCCGGCCTTTTCGGAGCCCTCAGAACTTTCAGATTTTTCTTCTTCAGCCATTTATTTTTGCCTCCAGTTCTTCCGGCGTGGGCCGCCGCCATTGGCCCAACGGTTCCCCAGGCTGGAGATATAATCCGCCGTGGCTTGCTGGCCCCAGAGCAGCGGAGCCGAACCGGGCGCGCCGGCCTGGAGCGCGTTCTGTTGCTGCGGATTCTTTGTGCCGACCCATGGCCGCTGCACTTGCTGGTGCGGAGCCTCCAGGCGCGGAATGTTCACATAGAAATTGGGAAGCTGATTCCCATAGAACGCATTGAAGTAGGTATACTGGTTCGTTTGGGCAGGATAAGGCCAGGCCCAGGTGTCAAAATTGTGGCCTGGGCTGGCCTGGAATGGAAACGCCCCCTGGTTCCATTCGGCCAGCGGAAGATTTCCTTCCGCCGGCTTACGCTTCAGATGAAAGAATCCCATAGTCACATCACTTTCCGTAATTCGATCCTGAGATCGTTGAAAGCGTGTTGTTGACCTGGCCGCCCACGCTGGAAACAGCGGTGGCGAAGTTTTTCGCATTCATGATGATGAGCACCACGATCGCGGCCAGGATGAGATAATATGCGATGTCGAGAAAGTCGTTGCTTTTTGGCACGATCCACCTCCTTAGCGGTGGACGAACCACCCAACGATGAGCGCGATAACAACGGCGACACCGATAGACGGCCAGTCGAGAGATCCGAAATTCATGATCATACTCCTCGTAAATTGATAATAGGAAGCACCGTTTTCTGTTGATGTGCTTGCCCAGATGGTTGCATTAAAAACAGTAACCAGAGTCCTACCAGGAGGGCGCCAGTGATTTTACTGGTGTCATCTGACAGCCCTGCAAGCCAGGTCACGATGATTAGGAAAACAACATCGATGCCAATATTTTTGAGCACTGGCAGGAGCTGATCAGAGCCCTGATTGCTCAGGATCTTCCAAAGTTCCTGGATCTGCTGACCGCGCCAGAGGCTGGCCAGTGCCAGAGCTACCCCCAGGCCCAACGTGATCTTTTGGCCGCCTGTCATGTTCATACGCCTCTCACAGTTCCGCCGGAACTGGCTGATGCCGGCGAAGACAGTCCAACCACGCCGCCAGTGGCCCCGGCGATCGCGCCGCCGGCAATGCCTCCAGCAGCGCTGCTTACAGTGCCGGCCACGTCACTGGCTCCCATTCCTGGCAGCGAGATTCCGAGTTGTGTCAGGATCTTGCTGTAGCTCCCGGTGGCTCCGGTCAGGATCAGCAATCCGCCGGCGATGACGGCCAGGCCAGCCAAAAGATCACCAAGCATCTATTCGGCCCTCCAATGGATATGCCGCAGGCCGATGAACCCCACGATCAAAAAGCCAATTGCCCACGGCAGCGGGCTATCGGTAGGGCTCCAGGGGTTGCCCTCGTAAGGGCCGCCCCCGATTCCTACGCCGTCGCCAGAGGCAGCGGAGAGCGGCGCACCCATACGCGGGGCAAACCCGGCCAGCGTTGCGGGCTTCGCTCCGTTGCCATACATGTATGGTGCTGCGGCCTGGCTCGGAAACATCTGTCGATAGGTCAGGTTAGGAACGAGCTGACCATTCGTCACGCTGGAGCCATACAGCGTGTTATTCGGCTGGTTGTTGGTTGCCAGAGCCATGATCGCCTCCTTTACTGGAGCGCCACATAGCGCAGCGCCTCATAGCCCAGGACATAGTACGCGGACGCGGTAGGAGTCACGCTGAAGGTGATCACCACCTGCGGCGCGCTGGTCGTCAGCGTATTGATCGCGTCCTTGTTGGACACGCGCCCGTCATCGGTCATGGCCATATCCCACACAAGCACGCCCTGCGGTGGCCTGATCCCATGCTGACGGAAGAAGCGCGATTGCATATCCTCCGGTGTGTCTTGGAAGCGGAACAGGCCAGAACCGATCTGGACATCGCACTCGCTGATGTTTGCCAGCGGAATGTTGCCCGGCGAGGCTGCCCCTGGATCGACCAGGCGTACATAAAATGACAGGATCTGGCCGACCAGCGGCAGCGGAATCGTCACCTGGGACTGTGCGCCGATGGTATTCCTGATGCACTGGCGCGAATATTGCCAGTTCCAGAGCAGCGGCGCGTCCTTGCTGGACTGAGGCTGATAGCTCAGCTTGCGCCTGAAGTTCAGCGTGCCATTGACGCTGGTATAAGTTACAGAGCCAGCGGTGGTGGTGTAAGGCGCCAAAGTGGGATCATTGCCAGTGGTGGAGAGCGTTCCGCCTTGATTCCACGTCACGCGAGGCTGGATGATGCGGTTTGTCCCGGCCATCATTTGCGGCGTCACGAACGTGCGGATGCCCTGCGCTTTGTAGTCCAGGAGCATACCGTTCTCTTCCAGGTCATAGTACAGATCGAACCAGATCCCAGGAAGCAGATCGATGTCGAACGAGATCGCGGTGGAGCTGGTGGTGTAGTTGCTCTGCGTGACCTGGTTGGGCGCATCGTTGTAGGTATCGGTGCCCGCGTTGGTCATCAGATCGTTGAAGTTCGCAGTCCACGCCGTTGGCTTCTGAGGCCGGATCATTTGGAAAAGCGCAGCATCATAACCAGAAAAATACGAAATCGTATCAAACTGGTTCTGCATGTTGAGCGCCATTGGCCCGATGAAGTTGTACGGGAAGTACGGCGAGAGAGCAATGCCGGTGCCAGTGGGCGCGCCGCCCATTGAGATGCTGACCAGCATCCTCCAGGCGAACACCACGTCAGTTTGCTTGAAGTTCGCCGGAAAGCTTACCGGCGCCTGGCTGCCCACGGTCAGGCCAGTGGTGGTGGTCGGCGAGTTGTTTTCTTTCTGCTCCGACCAGATTGTGACTCCAGGCAGGCCAAAGAGCGCACCATCCGGGAGCGCACCATTGCCCGCCATCATACCTACAGGCTGGCTTGTTGGCGCCTGTTGCTGAGTTGCCATGTGTAGATCCTTTACTCTGCGCTATCACCCTCCAGGCCGGCGTGACCGGTGGCGAGTGCCAGCGCGCAATAAACAATCGATAGTTACGGATTCTGCATGAGATTGGCTGGACCAGCCCAGCCGGCTTCTTTAAAGCCCCAGGTCAGCACGCTCTCCAGCCCCTTGAGCGCAAGCAACAAGAAAAGCAGGAACAAGAGCGGATGATCGAGCTTCTTCAAAAATTCAGGCATTATTGAATACCTCCCAACTTAAAGAGCCCGCCTGAAGGATACTCTTTATTGTAGAAATCGACATATCGGAACTCATGAAACTCTTGTGGCGCTGGTATTCTTTTCGGCCAGCCGCCGTCTTTTACCAGCGTTATGAAGTCGTCATACGATTTCAATTTCATGAGATAGATTCTGTCACTTTCGGTCAGCGTGCTTTTCGGTATGAACTTTGGCCGCTGGCTCCCCAGCATGACACCGAGTCCCAACTGGCGACCAGCTCGCAGCGCCTGGAGGATGATTCCCCCAAAACGTTCAACCTCGAAAAAGTCGGCGCCTTCATCGATATCGGCCAGGCGCGGCCCTTTTTTTGCGCTAAAGCCTTCATAGAACGCTTGCAAGCAGAGAAGCAGTTGCCTCCAGGCCGTTCGCGGACCCTGTACAATCAGGATTCTCGCCTTCTTGAATCCCTGCTTTAGAGCGTGTAAAAAGCCCGCATACGATCCAACCAACGGCACCAGGTAGCTGCCTGGTATGAAATCATGCGGATTCTCTTCCCACTTCCGATAGAGCGGCGCCGCTTTCATGCCGTTCAGCATCCACTCTGCCCGGTAGTGTGGTTTCGAGTCCACTATGAGCACTTTGCCCCGTGGCTGGCTCCGCAGCCAGGCCGTTCGCAGCGTGTCCGCTAAGATCGTCTTGCCGGCCCCCGTCATGCCGAATATTCCCGTTCGGCCAGCCTTGGGCAGCGTCAGCACTTGCGCAAGACTCGCAGAAGAATCCGGCGCTGTGGTCATGTGCAAGTACCTCCTCGATATCGCCCTTCATTTTTTCAAGAAAAGCGTGTGTGCCCTGTGGATCGCCCTCAACAAGCTCTCCCAGCTTCAGGATGAAAGAAACATCTCCCCCCAGCATTTTGGCGAGCTGGCCAACCATCGGATTTTTCAGCGCGGCCACGCTGGGGAACATGCGCTTCAGTTTCGCTTGCGCCGGCGAGAGATCAGCTGGGAGCGTACTGACCGAATCCGGCGAGGCCTCCAGCGAATTGGGCGTGTCCGTTTCCGTTTCCGTTTGCTCCCGGCGCTTGCGCTTGCTGAGGAGTGTTTCCGCTAGTCCCATAGCCGATCCCTTTCAATTGCTGTAGCGCGCCCAGAACGCGCATCCCATAGGCTCCCAGGCCCAAAACCAGGCCGATCGCATCTCCAGAGCTGACAATGGCCGTTTTGACTTTAGAGTCAAAATGCTGCTTATCCAGCAACTTGGCCAGCGGTTCGATGACCAGCTCCTGCTCCGCTTCATTCATGGCCAGATGATCAGCGACCGCTTCAGCGTTCGGAATCTTCATGACCATGCAGGCCAGCATGATCAGGAAACCAGTCGCCGGCCCCAGATAGTCCTCCAGGAGCTTTGTATATTCCTTTTCGTCCCTGGATGGCTTGCGCGGCGAGGCCTCTGGTTCAGCGCTTGCGACCGCGAGCAAAACGGGTGCGCCGTCCGGGCTCACTGCGGTGCTCTGCGATAGGCTCCCGCTCGGCTGTGATGCTGATGACAACAGGCTGCTCGTTGCTTCCTTCTTCGCCTTCATCCTCGCTTTCGCCGCCGCGTTCTGCTCCCTCTTCTTCCTCGCTTGGTCCGGCGTCATCTCCGATATCTTCAAGGTTTTCCTCCTGCTCTGGTTCTATTTCCTCCTCTTCCGGCTCCTCCTGGCTGGCAGCAATGGCGGCCTCGCCGGCCAACTCTGCTACCACGCTGGCCGCTTCCGCTTGCTGGCCGGCCTCCTCTGCTGTTTCTTGTGCTTCCGCAGCGGCTTGCGCCGTCACGGCGATTTCTACCTGTTGAATGGCCTGGCCAGCGCGCAACTGTTCCAGCTCCGCTCGCAGCGCCATAACCTCCGCGCGGAGATCGCTATGGTCATGCGCGTGCTCATGCTCTGGCAGCTCCCCCAGGATGTGCATCGGCATACTATCTTCCCTCCGAAAGCCACCAGGGATGCGAATATCGTTTCCTGGTAGTAGTACAGGTGTTACCCATGGCTCTACCATCGCTTTCCTCTATCGGCCATCTCTTGCCCCAGGAACTCCAGCCCCAGATTGCCTGCGCTATTTTGCGTGAGTGTGATCAGATCTTCTGGCCTGATCAACATTCCATCCTGGCCGAGATACTGAAAGAAGAATCCATTCACCGGCCAGTTCCTGTCAGCGATCTGGAGCGTTCCCGGCGAGCTGACCACGGCGATAATGGTTGTCACGCGCAAGAGCACCTGCGCTTGTGTATGGTATGCAAAATTGAGCGTGGTTTGACCTTGGAGATACAGGCGCGCGTTACTCAGATATTTCGGCGTAGAGCTGGCCTGGAGCTGCAAGATTGCACGCGAGAGCTTGATGATCTCCGCATAGTGCTCATTCAGTTGTGAGAGCTTGTCTAATTCTGCTTGATCCATATTTCTTCCTTGCCCGCGAGCATTCCCAGGATGATTCCACAAAGAAATACCACTTCAATACAGAGAAATATTCTGATCAGGCGCCCCAGCGCCAGCTCTTTCTCCAGGCTGGCAATATAGTTCTCTTGATCAGCCATGATTTCAGCCGGCTTCCGGTCTTTCTGTTCATCAAAATCAATTTCAGGCAGTTCTTTCATAACTGTATCCCCCAGATCGTAAGCGCCGTCGCAGATCCGCTCGTGATCGCCGGGAAGTTCAACACAATGGGCGTATTGACTGCGCTGGCCGCAATGCCAGTTCCTGGTGTGAAGACAAGCAAGCCGCCAGTGGTGAGCTGCACATACTCAAAATTGAGTGTTCCGCTGATTGTTCCGGTCAACGTGACCAGGCCGGAGACAGTGGCCGCCGCATTGATGCTGGAAATAATGAATCCGCGAATATAGGTAGTTTTATTGGCCACCCCTGGCAATGTGACCGAACCGGAAGCAGCGCCGGCCAGCGTTGTGGAGTTGGAAACTTGTACTCCGGCCAGTTCCTCTGCAACCGGAACAGGATTTGGTCCGGTTATGGCATTTCCATTGCCGAGCTGCGGAATCACATTGAGCGGAAATGCACTCCCGCTATCAAGTGGAGTCCCGAAACGATCCACCAGTGTGATCGTTGGACCGAGATTTGCCATGCTGGCCTCCAAAAAATAATTGTTGACAAAGTTTGTCAACAATTATAATAGCACGCCTGGAGCGGCATTTCAAGAGATATTGCAATTCTTCAATAAAGTGATAGAATTATAAGCAAATTACAACCTTTGGAGGCTCCCATGTTGGTTGATACAGGTACAGGATTCGTCCTGATCACTGTGAATACACCGCTGCTTGCTCTGGCCGCAGCGGTAGGACTATTAGGAACCGCAGTCTTCTGGCTGCTCTGGTTTTTCCTTTTTCGTCATCCCGGCAAGCCAGCGCCCCAACCCCCCCCGCCCCCTCCGCTGGCCTGGGAAGTGATCCCCAATTCGCCCGGCTCCGATCTATTTATCTCTGATAAAGCTCTGGAGCTGCGCGGCCCCGATTATCGTCTCATCGGAAGTATGCCCGCGAACTTTGCGTGTAGTCTCTGTCATGCGCCAGAGGATATCAGCCTGAAATTGTATCTTCATATTCCCAGCAATTCCATGGTTGTTATCACCAGGCACAATTGCAGCAAATTTGAAGCGGCAACACGCGATACCATTCAAATTCCGATTCCGATGATGCCGGCGGGAAGGAGGAGAAATGGACCCCAAACTCCCCCCGCTGTTTAAGATCCCGCCTCGCGTCTCTGAGGTGCAGCTTCTCCGTGCGGAAGTCGCAGCCCTACGGCGTGAATGTGCGGCGATGGCCAGGCAGTTGGCAAGGATGCCGCAGCCGGCCCGCGAGTCCTGGGAACGGCACAGCGCCCCAGAGCTAGTGCTGGTAGAAACGCCCATTGCCGATGAACAACCATCGGCATTCCTCCAGCTCCTCTCCAGTTCCTCGCAAGCATAAAGAAACGCCTGGCCGCTTTGAGCCAGGCGCTTCTTTTTTCAGTCCTTTGGGGAACTACTTTTTGTTTAGAGCCTGCATCACCGTTTTGAGATGTTCCCGAAGCTCCGCCTTTTCCTTTGGCGTAAAATCGCGTTTTTCCGCGTTAGCCAGGTCAAGAATGGGCTGTACAAACATCAATGCTGTTGAGACAACTCCTTTGGCTGTTAATTCAAGTAAATCATCTCCGCTGGGGTTTTTGCCAGCTATCCGAATAGTGCCAAGTTCGATCGCTTCAGCTAATGCCTGGTCGACTTCATGCGCTGACTTCAAATCATCAAATTCGCTTGTCATTTTTACCTCTTTCCTCTTCCTAATCAAAATGACTCATATCAATACCCAAAACTAGCCTCAAATTCCAGCCCTGCATTGACATGCGAACGGAGCCGGAAAATAAGCATCTCAATACGCCGCTGATATTGGCCGCTGTGAACCGGCAGGAGAAAGTAGGCGTACATCTTAATCGATCCATCTTTCTGGATCTGAGGCCAGGCATGGAAAAATTCACTGAGCGCAGCGCGTGTCAGGCGCTGCAAGTCCGATGGTAAAAACTGATAATTTTTCACATGCAAGGTAAACGAACGGGGATCACTTGGATACGTAGGAGTAGACGTTGTTGTTGTTTGTTGAATCATTTTCATGGGAGCCTCCACTAGAAAAAACAATCACTAGAGAAGGATACCAGATAATCCCTATAAAGTCAAATAGAACGAAATAACACCGTATTTTTTACACAAGACGGAGCTTAGAGATATGAGAGTGATTGGATATTACGATCACTAGATACTATGATCGTTGCACTAAATACGCGGAGCATGATACAATGCACGCGCCGGGGAGTCCGATCATGGGAGCCTCCAAGATCCCTTCCCGGTTTGGGGGAAGCGAATAGATGTGCATATAGCACGAATAGACGAAACAAAAAGCTCCAGGTGTTTGGCCTGGAGCTTTCCGATTCTATGAGTCACCGGCGCGGGCTGCGCTGCGGCATAATGCAATGACTACGATAGCGGAGAGGGCGCCGGCGGCATAGGCGACAAGTAACCACCACCAGGCAATCATAGGAGCCTCCAATGAAGTTTTGTTCATAATAGCACATGCCGCAACCTCCCATAGTACCATATGGTATCGACAAAAGTTGCACTTCTCGCGGCCCGCTGTATGTGCTATGATGTGCGAGGATGTAGCTCCATACTACAAATTCATACACTACCAGCTTTCACCGTTCCTGGTTCAGAACGGCGATCTTGGAGAGTGTCAGAGTGGTCAATTGAGCTGCGCTGTAAACGCGGTGGCGAGAGCCTACGCAGGTTCAAATCCTGTCTCTCCGATATGCCCAATTTTTTTTAACTACTTAGCTGAAGAGCGAGCAGCGGTCAACTGAACGGTTCCAAGCAGGATAGGCTGCTTGGGCTGGGGTGCCTATCATAGCCCCAGCCCTGGGCGATGAATACGTGTTGATTGCATCTTCCAGAAAAGCCTCCAGACAGTGCGCCTGGAGGCTTTTCTCTGCCCTGTAAATGCCCTCTATTTGCCCCTCTTCTGCCTGGCCCTGGCCTCCTCCTCCTGGAGCTGGCCTTCGCGCTGGTCAAGCATCTCCTCCAGATCAGCGCGCATTCTGGGATTGGTTAGCATCCCAGCGGTGGACCTGGAGATTTCAAGGTACAGCCGTGGCCAGTTCGGCTCATCAAGTTTGTGCGGAAAGAATGAGCGCAGCCAGGCAGTCCAGCGCGATCGCCGGCGAGGTGGTTCAAACCTGATCATGCTTCTTTCTCCTCGCCGGCCTGCCCTCGATCTCTGCGATCCCTCCCCGGAGGATCAGGCGATCGTAGAGCCAGGCCAGCCAGTCCCAGATCATTCGCCGGCCTCGCCCACTGCGGGCACGTGGTGCCCATGGAACTGGTAGCCAAGATAGTCTCGCGGAATGCGTTTCTGAGGGGTAAGAGGCTGGTACTCATGCATCCTCCAGTATTTCTCCTCAGTGGTATGACCATCCCAGGGCTTCAGATAGGCCGGCAGCATTCCGCCAATCTCTGCCAGGAATGAGTCTGGAATATGCCAACTGACCTGGCCCGTAGGCAGATCGATGTAAATCACATGTTGCCAGCCAGGCTCCTCCTTTTCGTCTATGCCCATCCCGGCGGCCAGGCCATTCGCCAGAGCCAGGCGCGCGGCCAGCAAAACGCAGCGGTTGCGCTCCAGGTAAACGGCGTCCATCTGTTCATTCGGTTCCATCAGGTTCCCTTCCTACCATGTGCCATGGTGTTATTTCTAAATCGAGCACGAGCCGCCAGCGCTGGCCAGCCGCCGGCGAGGCGTATGGAAAGTACGATACGAATTGCCAGGCCAGGATCTTATCCAGGCGAAAGCCCTGTTCTGGTATGAACTGACCTGTTTGCGCGAGCCAGGCCTGCAACGTTTTCGAGCAATCGTTGATCCCGAAAGCATCAACTTCTGTGATGATTCTGGTCATCGGCGGCCCTGGAGCGCGCGCACCATGCCCCTGTATGCCCGGCCAGCGGTAGTGACCTGGTGGCTGATCCTCTTGGACCTGGAGAGCGTATAGAGCAGGAGGAAGGTCATAAAGAGCCAGCGCTGGAGCGGCCAGAGGTAGCGGTACCAGAACCAGAGGCCGGCCAGGCTACCCAGCACTGCCGCCACGATGATCAACAATGTTTCCATCGGTTGCCCCTTTCGGTTCCGTAGTGAGTACATCTGGATACACGGTGTTTGGATCGATCGCCGGCGCCTGGCCCTCTTCAACCTGGCCGGTGATCGCCTGCCGGAGCAGCGCGCGATCCTCTTCTGAGATCTCCAGTTCGGCCAGGCGCGCGAGCGCTTTTTGCACGATGTCCTCCCGCCAGAGCCAGAGCTTCTGCATGTGGACAGCTTCCGGCGAGGCCTGCGCTTCATCGAGGATCTTGTTCATGACGCTCTCAACACGGAAGCGTGTGACCTGGATACGCAAGCGTTCCTTGAGCAGCACATGAATGCCGTAGGACATCAGGTGTACAGGCGTCTCGCTGCGCCAGATCTCCTTGACTGCCTCTTTGCTACTCGTTCGTGGTTTTGGCTGTTCCGAATCCATAATCGGCCTTCTCCTGTTGGATATCGTCCGGTATGCGCCGCATGATAGTGCCTGCCTCGCCTTGAGAGAGCAGCCCCATTTCTACCGCGTGAACGAAAAAGATGTTGGTGAGGTGATCGCCATATCGCTCCGGCCCCAGCTCGCGGAGCCGGCCATGGGCCAGGTCAAGGAGAAACTGCGCTGCGCTTTTCCGAATGAATTTTGACCAGGCGTATTCTTGTTCTTTATCCACGGCTGGCCTCCTCCGGCCAGGCGCTTTGTACATCCTCTGGCCAGTCAGCAAACATTGCTTTGATGTAGGTTTCCATCTCCACTTCCGCGTTTTCTCCAAAGAACCGGATGATCACATCATCCCGGTGCCTGGCTGGCATGATCTCCCAAAAGTATTCTTCCTGCGCTCCGATCCCATAGGGATAGGAGAAGACAGCAGAGATATTATGTATCTCATTTTTGTAGAGCCGTGCCTCAACAACGCTGGGCGAGTTCACATACCAGATCCCGTCTATCATGCGCCTACAGCCAGAGCGATCGCCGTTGTGGATCTCCAGACCCTCTCCTGCGAACACGCCTGTTCCCCAGTGTTTATATGGACGCCACGAAACACCATCGCCGATACTGTGCCATTGAGTTGTAGGAAAAAAGTATTCTTCCATAGGAGCCTCCAAAGGTCTATTTTGCCTCATTTTACCATGAATGCATCCCCCTGACCATTTTTTCGCCCGCCTGGCCTATTCCTGGCTGCCCTTTCGCTGCCTCCAGGCTACAGGAGTATGCCAGAATACGCGGAATTACTGCCAAAATGCCGCCCTGGTGGCTGCCGTTTTTCTGTCAGGCCAAAATTCCGCCATTTTTGTGCTCAATTTTCGCTACATGTGACGTAGCAGCCAGATAGATGCTACGATCAAGAAGAAGGAGAGGGCAAGCAGCACGAGAATTACCAGGCCTGGCAATTGTGTATAGGCCTCCAGATGTCTACGGCGTTCCCTGATCATCGCCCTGGCCCTCCTCTGGTGGTTCTAATGGGTGATATCTGCCATACTCATCGTAGATCTCCAGATCATGGCCAGCATGTTGAGCACGCTGCTGTCGCGGCTCGACGGGCCGCCCACGCCGCTCAGGAAGATCGACGCCATGTCCGGGTTGCCGCGGCGCAGCGCGATCTCGGCGAGGGTCTTGCGAGCCTCCTTGTTCTTCATGTCCTTCCTGAGGACCGTGTGGCAGTTCTTCTCGGCGCCCTCCAGGTCGCCCAGCGCCAGCTCGGCCTCGGCGAGCGA
>CAZRBN010000033.1:12357-14499 GCA_964598355.1 uncultured Gammaproteobacteria bacterium | reverse complement strand
TTCCACTAAAGTCATCATATGATTGGTCTTGACTCCATTGCAGTTTATCAAATGCATTCATTCGTTCAACAGGACTCAGTGGATATGCAGTATCTCTAATTTGCTCAACCATTTGTCTTAGAGTTGGAATAGGCTCTTTCCCTTGTAGTACAGCAACTTGCTCTCCGGCAGGTAATCCATCCAATAACACGCCAAATTTCTCTAGTGCGATTTCTCTTGCAGATCTATTCCCTGTACTGGATTCACTTGCAATCTCTTCATTAACTCTTCTCATTGCTTCACCAGCAGCAGCTAGGTCTTTATATCGCCCCGTTTTGTTTGCTAAGTCAGCAGCAAATAGTAATGCTGCCGAATCTGTAGTTGGTGTTACATCATATCTGTACGTACCATTTGCTACTTCTCGTCTTACAACTCTCTCTGTTACTGTATGCTCAGCTACAGCATTCTGTAATGCCGTACCATCTTTATCTAAAAGATTGTCTGGAAGGTTATCTTCATCACCATTGTCATATGCTGTAACGTTATAGTGAGCAGGGTTTTTATCAGATCTACCCAGATCATGCAACATATTAGCTTGTTCTTGAGGTGTTAATTTGGTCCAATCTGCAAACTGCTCTTGACTCAATCTAACATCAATCATAACAGTTGGCGTTTCCGTATTTTCTATCCCCTCAACTTGGCGAGATTCATCCACGAGCATATCAGCTCCTCTAACATTCAACTCTTTGACAAAATGAGCATTCTCCACTGGCCCCGCATAGTAGACTTCACCTGTCGATGCTTTGCCAGCTAATTTACGTGCTTTGAGTTCGATTTCAAGTGCACGTGTTTCGTCAGAATTCTCCCCTGTTAAATCTTTTCTATATACAGATACTATTCGCACTACGGCTGTTTCGATCTTCGGTTCCACAGCCTTCATTTCCTCTGCAGTTGCACTTCTTTCCAAACCTGGCTCAACTGGAGTAGTACTCTCTACTGTTTTAAATTTGGCAGTAGGAATAGTTGTAACTCCAACCTGATATTCTTTATCCACCCACTTATATTGTGAATTTTGTGCATTCTCAACAACTTTGTGAGCCTGTTCTTGTAGAGCGAGTTGCCCTTCAGGAAGTTTTTTAGTAACTGTATCCTTTGCTGCTGTTGTCGTAATTTGCCCGTCAGGTGCTATTCTGTATGAAGCAAAAGTAAATGCCAAATCAGCCCCTTCCGTTGCTGGCTCTATCTTAAGAGTATTAGGATTTACCTTTATCTGATTTCCGTCAAGGCTTGTTGCAGTAGTTACAATCAAATTTTTGCCTTCTTTGCGGACTAATAACATTCTATTATTTTTGGCATCAAAAATCTCTTTTGTACCTTCTATTCCTTTTGCCCCATCAACACTTCTTGACTGCTCAAGCATGCTTACTTGAACTTCTTGCAACAGTGTAGGAAGAATACGATACTGGTCTGTGCTAAGTCCAAGAGAATCAACAAGAGAATCAACATGTACCGTTGATTCTGGAGATGCTCCATCTTGTCTTGCATCGCCAAAATCTGCTTTTCTAACACTACCACTTATCACAACCTTAACATCTACAAGTCCATTCTCTCTGGCAAATTTTGCAGCTGCTGCTCTATCTTCTGGATTGTTACTTGAAATATTTTTTACTGCTTGTTGCTCCAGGGTTACTTTTTCTGTAGTATACCCACTTTTCTCAAGAACCCTTTTCGAAAGACTTAACCAAGGATGTCGGATGTCAAATCTTGTACTATCATTTTGATTTCTTTGAGACTCACTTCTTACAGAGCTTGCTCCATTATCCGCTGGAGGTTCAGTCGGAGGCTGCCCACCTGTAGCACTATCTACTGGAGCTGGATGTTGGGATGTTGGCTCAGTTAAAACATTACCAGAAGGTTCAGCACCATCAGAAGGCTGAGCATCTGGAACTGTTGTGCCGTCCTGAACTCCAGCAACTAGAGAATCACCTGCACCTCCTTCAGCTAAATCTCCCATAGAACTAACACTAGCTGCTACTACTTCTCCTGGATTTGTGGGAGGTTGAGCACCTTCTGTCCCTCCTTGTTGAGCAGATACCTGCCCTGCTTGCTCAAGAACAGCTGTGCCGCTTGTAGCATCTAGTTGAGTCCTTGGTAATATACCAA